>JBATLA010000633.1:0-7814 GCA_049669945.1 Polyangiales bacterium
GCCTTGGCGGGTGCGAGGGTCGAGCTTCGTTTCTTAGGGGCCTTGCTGGCCCGCTTCTTTGCCGGCGTCTTGCTGGCCCGCTTCTTTGCTGGCGCTTTGCTGACCCGCTTTTTCGCTGGCGCCTTGCTGGCCCGCTTTTTCGCTGGCGCTTTGGACGCGCGCTTCTTCGTCGTCTTCTTCGTCGCCATGGCGTCTCCCGAAGCGAGAACTTTATCCGAATCGTTGCGACTGGCAACCTCGACCGCGGTGTCAGCCCTCGACCACGTACACGAATTCGATTTGCTCGGGGCGGGCCGGCGCCTTGTCTGACGCAGGAATCACGCCGACCTCTTGATACCCCACCGATTCGAGCACGCCTACCATGAGGGAATCCCGTGTCGGGACCCGGGCAAATAGGTACTGGAGTGGCGTGCGGACGGCATGGCGGATCGCATGCGTGGCCAGCATGCGTCCGAGGCTCGCGCTCTGCCGGCCGAGACATGTGGTCGCCTCACCGGTCAGTTCCCGGCTCGCGGGATCTCCGGCAAACGCCGAAACCATCTCCCAGCCAACGACCGAGCCATGCCCGTTCTCCGCAACCCAGAACTGGAACACCTTGTCCTGCGCCGAAAGCGCTCGTTCGAAGTACGCGGACAAGCGGAGCTCGCTCGGTAGTTGGCCATCCCAGTACTCGGCGTGCGTTTCACACACCCGTAGGACCCCACCCAGGTCGGCAGCGCCACCTTGCCGAATCAACAGCCGGCTGGCCGGCGGGATCGTCGAGGTATGAAGCACCGGACCTTCGGGTATATCCCTAGACGCCTCCTTTCGGCAATGCCCGAAACCTGATCCGCGTCACAACAGCGAGACGCACGGCCGAAGGAACTGACACCACCAGGCAACAACCAAGGACAGATCCGCAGGGTTCGAAGAAAAGTAGAACTTTACACCACTGCTATTCCGCTTGGTTTTCGGTCAGCTCGCCAATCGCCTATACTGATAGGCGATGCCCCGAGCCCGTGATTCGATCATGCCGTTCGTCCGGAACGGGGTGGATAAGGCAGCGAACCGCATGTCGCGGCTCGGCTACGGGTTCCTTCCATGGGTCGTGCAGAGTTGGCGTGACGTGCACGTCGAGCACAACGTGCCCTACCGCGAGCCACGCAGGCGGTCTCACCTCCTCGACGTCTATCGTCGCAAGGACGCGGTCGGGCAACTGCCGTGCATCCTCTACATCCACGGCGGCGCCTTCTCTATGATGTCGAAGGACACCCACCGGATCATGGCCTACGTCCTCGCGGCCCAAGGCTATCAGGTCTTCAACATCAACTACCGACTAGGCCCGGTGCATAGCTACCCGCGCCCACTGAAGGACGCGATGGCGGCTTTCGAGTGGGTGCTCGACAACGGCGCCAAGTACGGCGCCGACACCGACCGCATCGCGATCATCGGTGAATCAGCCGGCGCAAATCTCACTGCTGCGCTCGCCTACTGCGTTTCGCACCCGAGGCCCGAACCGTTCGCTCGGCGCATCTTCGAGCGCGACGTCACGCTTTGCTGTGTCGCGCCCCTCTATGGCCTCCTCGACCTCTATGACGTCGAGCGGTTCTGGCGCGACCCGAAGAAGAACAAGCGCATGGCGGGCTGGATCAAGGGAGAGATTCGAGGGACGGCGTATTCATACCTTGGCCGACGCGTGAAACGCGCACTCCAGTTCCCGTTGGCCAGCCCGCTCCGCTTGTTCGAGCAGGCGCCTCAGAACGGGAGCCGTCCGCTGCCACCGTTCTTCACGACCGTGGGGACGGCCGACCCACTGCTGTCGGACACGATTCGGCTGAGTGACGCGCTCCACAAGCGCGCCACCGACTGCGATCTGCACGTCTTCCGCGGCGAGATCCACGCGTTCAACGTCATGCTCTGGCGCGCCGCCGCGCGCGAGCAGTGGGGCGCATTGTTCGATTTCCTCGAGAGACACATGCACGGCACGAGCCGGGCCGCGCCGGTCGAGGCGCCCCACTACGTTTCGCTGGCCGAAACGTTCGCAGAGTAGTCACGGGTCTCCACGACATCAGCGTAGGGAAGCGGCTCGATCGCCCTCCCCCGCTGACTCGCCCAGGCTCGCGTGAACACCGCCCCCATCAGGAAGATCTGCGTCGTGTAGTAGATCCACAAGAGCAACACGATGAGCGACCCCGCGACGCCGTAGAGCGATCCTGGGCTCACTTGCCCGAGATAGAGGCCGATTACAAACGAACCCCCGAGGACGAACAGACAGGTGACGCCGGCGCCGACCCACACGTCTCGCCACGCGATGAGGGCGTCCGGCAACCACCGATAGACGAGCGCAATCAGCGGAGCCAAGACCGCAAAGGCGCTTCCAAACTCGGCCAGCGACAGCATGTACGTGCTGTCGCCGAAGAAGCGCGCCGCCGCACTGGCCGCCGAGTGGAGCGCGACCAGGGCAATCAGCGAGCTTCCAAACACCAGGACCATGGCGAACGCGAGTAGCCTTCGCCGGAAGAGCTGAAGCTTCTCCGCCCGGCTTGCGTGGATCAGAAGCTTGGGGCGAATGCCCCACATGTGATTGAGCGCGCGACGCAGCATCGAGAACAAGCGCGCGGATATATACAGCATGAAGAGCGCGCCGATGACCGGTGCAGCATAGCTGGTCGCTTCATTCCCGAGCACGACGATTGCGTCGACGAGGAAGGTCGCAATCTCCGAGCCTAGAAACGAAACGAGCTGCCCAACCAACTCTTCACGCGCCGCGGTTTCGGGCATGACGAGTGACGCGATCAACAAGGCGACCACACCCAAGGGTGCGATCGCCAGGGACGCGTAGAAGGCGATTGCCCCGGAGAGCAACCGCCCATCGTGCGACACGAAGTAGCGCCAAGCCTCGATCAGAAGCGAGACCATACTGCGTCAGTAACGGTAGTAACTTGGCTTGAACGGCCCTGCTGCGGGAATGCCGAGGTATTCGGCCTGCGCGTCGGTGAGCTTGGTGAGGTTCACGCCGAGCTGCCCGAGATGTAGCTGCGCCACCTTCTCGTCGAGCTCCTTCGACAGAACGTAGACCTTTCCGACTTCGTAGCGATCCTGCTCGGTCCAGAGCGAGAGCTGCGCAAGAACCTGGTTGCTGAACGAGTTGCTCATGACGAAGCTCGGGTGGCCCGTTGCGCAGCCGAGATTCACCAGGCGACCCCGCGCCAACACGGTGATGCGCTTGCCGTCCGGGAAGATGAAGTGATCGACCTGCGGCTTGATCGGCTCTTCGACGACCTTGTTGGCCGGATCGGTGAGCCATGCCATCTGAATCTCCGAATCGAAGTGACCGATGTTGCAGAGGATGGCCTCGTTCTTCATCACCTTCATGTGCTCGCCGGTGACGACATCGCAGCAACCGGTCGCGGTGACGAAAAGGTCGGCAATCGGCGCTGCCTCATCCATCGTGACGACCTGATAACCTTCCATCGATGCCTGAAGGGCGCAGATCGGGTCGATTTCGGTCACGAGGACGCGCGCGCCGGCACGGGCCAGCGCCTGCACGCAGCCCTTGCCAACGTCGCCGTAGCCCGCAACGACGGCCACCTTGCCGGCGATCATGACGTCAGTGGCACGCTTGATTCCGTCGACCAACGACTCGCGGCAACCGTAGAGGTTGTCGAACTTCGACTTGGTTACCGAGTCGTTCACGTTGATGGCGGGGCACTTGAGCGAGCCGTCGTTCTGCATATCGTAGAGACGGTGCACGCCGGTCGTCGTCTCCTCGGAAAGGCCGATGATACGGTCGGGGCCTTCGAAGAGCTCTGGGTACTGCTGATGCACGATCGCGGTGAGGTCGCCCCCATCGTCGAGCAAGAGGTTCGGGGCCTTGCCGCCGTCGAACGCGCGAATCTGCTGGTGAATGCACCAGTCGTACTCCTCCTCGGTCTCGCCCTTCCATGCGAACACCGGGATGCCCGCGGCGGCGATGGCCGCTGCGGCGTGATCTTGAGTCGAGTAGATGTTGCAGCTCGTCCAGGTCACCTCTGCGCCGAGCTCACGCAAGGTCTCGATCAGAACGGCGGTCTGAATCGTCATGTGAAGGCAGCCGGCGACGCGGGCGCCAGCAAGCGGCTTTTGGGCGCCGAACTCTCTTCGAAGCGCCATCAGTCCCGGCATCTCGTGCTCGGCGATGGCGATCTCTTTGCGACCCCACTCGGCCAACGAAAGGTCCGCAACTTTGTGCTTAAGATCTGGATTTGGGCTCATGATGTTCTTGTCTCCTCGTTGTCTCCGCGTCGCGCTGCGAGCACCTGCCACTGCAAATGGGCATCGGGGCCAGGCCCGTATCGCGTTGCGGGAATTGCAAATATTTCAGGGTCGATCAACCCAGCTGAAGTAGCGAATCCAATTAGCTCCTCGCGCTCGAACCCGAGCCATAGGTCGGCTCGGTGCTCGCGCATCGTCTCGTCTTCGTGGGCACGGTAGTCGATGACGACGACCTGGCCCCCCGGCCTGGCGAGCGACGCGAGCAAGGACACCACCTTTTGCGGCTTGGGCGCGTGGTGAAGCAGACGCACGGCAAATACTGCATCGGCGCCGCCGAGTGCGTCGACGCGCGACGCAACAGCAGCGTCGTCATACTCGGCTTGGATGAGCTCGACGTGCTCGTAGTCGCGGCTCGTCACCCTGCGCTGCGCGGCTTTGACCTGCTCCTCCGAGCGATCGACCGCAACGACCTTGTCGAACAACGGCGCAAGCAGCTCGACCAAGGTGCCGTCGCCAGTGCCAATGTCGACCGCGAGATCGCGGCGCGGCACGAGAGTGCGAAGCGCGGTGAGGTAGGCGGACCACTGCCCCAGCCCTGAGGCGGGCGCCTCACTCGGCGGTCGCTCGAAGAACGCACGGGCTTCATCATCTCGCGCCCGAATCACGTCCGCGACACGCGACAGACTTCCGTCCCGCGAACAAAGCTCGCGTCCGGATCGCACGGCGTCGGCGAGTACCGGGTCGCCGTTGAGCTCGGGCGATAGGCGAGCGAAGGCGTGCGTACCTTGGCGACGCACCGCAACGAGACCAGCCTCGCGCAAGAGCTTGAGGTGCTTCGATACGTTGGGCTGGGCTTCGCGGGTCAGCTCGGCCAGCTCGCCGATCGACAGCTCGTCCTCGGAGGTGAGGCCGAGCAGACGGAGCCTCCTCGGCTCCCCGAGTAGTCGGTAGAGCTCCCAACGTGGAGATTCGGCTGCCGCCCCTGCCATCTCCATTATATATGCCCCTATTCGCATAGATGCAAACTAACTCGGGCAGAATTCGTGTATATAAATGAAATTACGTGCTTTTTTCACGAAGCGCGCGCTGGTAGTAGGTCATTGCAAAGTCCCCTCCGCGCTCACAGGCCTGTTCGAGGAGGGGCACCGCATCTCCGGGCTTGCCGAGCTCGACCAAGACGGCCCCCTCGAGGGCGGGGTCGGCGGTTCGGTCGCCCGAAAGCGAGCGTAGGGCCTCGTAGGCCTCACTGGGCTCGCCGTTGATGAGCCGTCCCCACGCGAGCAGATGAAACGCCTCGTCGAGCTCCTGCGTGGTGTCGGCGTGCGTGACGAGCTCCGATGCCACGCGAATCAGCGCCTGACCGTCACCCCGTTCGAGTGCCTCGAAGGCCTGCTGCACCGGGCTCGGTGCCGGCGCGCCGTCGTCGGGCTGTAGCCCTAGGCGCTGCCGCTCGAGCTGGAACGCCTGATATGTGCTGAACCCGAGCAGGAACAGCAGCATGGTCGCCGGATACTGCCGGAAGTACACGGCCGCCGAGAGCAGCAGACCAATCGCGACGAACGATACGTAGCAGGCGAGCAGACGCCCACGAGAGGGAGACAGAAGCTCCATCAGGGAAGCCACGATGTTGCCCCCGTCGAGCGGAAGCACCGGCAACAAATTCAGCAAGCCCCAGCCGAGGTTGACCCAAATCAACGAAACGAGCGCGTATTCACCAACCGACGCTTTCGGCAGTGCCAACGAATCCCTCACCACGAGGGCGAGCAGGCCGATCACGATGCCCACGGCCGGACCGGCGATGCTGACACCCAAGCTGCGCCCCGGACTGAGCGGCTCGCGCTGCTCCCACCAGGTGAGGCCTCCAAGCGCGACGAGCTCGATCCGCGGCTGCCTGCCGAAAGCCCGGCCGACCAACGCGTGCCCGAGCTCGTGCATCAGGATCCCCTGGAACACCACCGCGACCCAAATGAAGAGCCCGGGCCAACCCTGCTCGCTGCCAAGCGTCCAAAGCAAGAGCGCCATGAGCCAAAACCACATGTGAATGCGGACGGGAATACGAAACAGGCTGAACTCGACGCTCATTGGATCACGAATATGGGTCGCCCAGGCGGCGGAGACCAGGGGGTCGCCTCAACGAGGGCGCGATTCTTCGGCAATTCGCTTCTTTGACGCAGCCCAGCCGCAGATCGGGCATGCCGCGAGGTCGTGCCCCCGCGCCGGGCAGTGTTCGCGACCGAAGTAGATGATCTGCAGGTGCCGGCGAATCCAGGTGTCCTCGGGAAACAACTTTTTCAAGTCCGCTTCGGTCTTCACGACGTTCTTGCCGTCGCTGAGGCCCCAACGCGCCGCAAGCCGGTGGATGTGGGTGTCGACCGGGAACGCGGGCTGACCGAACGCTTGGCACATCACCACCGACGCCGTCTTGTGGCCGACGCCCGGCAGCTCTTCGAGCGCGTCGATGTCGGCGGGTACTTCGCCGCCGTGGCGCTCGAGAAGCAGCTCGGCCATGCGTTTGAGGTTCTTGGCTTTCGTGGGCGCGAGGCCGACGGTTCGAATGTGCCCGAGGATGCGCTCGACCGGCAGCGCTGCCATCGACTTTGGATCAGACGCCTCCGCGAAAAGCCCGGGGGTAACCTCGTTGACCTTCTTGTCGGTCGTCTGCGCGCTCAGCATCACCGACACCAGAAGCGTATACGGATCCTGATGGTCGAGCGGAATCGGCGGCTCGGGATAGAGCTCGTCGAGGATCGTACCGATGCGTTCGGCTTTGTCCCGACGTTTCACGACTGGCCGCTCAGGGCTCGATCGCGGACTGGTTGATCTTGTACTTGCCGAGGAGACTCGCTTGGCCGAGCACATGACCTTCGATCGCGGCGAGCACGTCGCTCGCCGTGAACTTGGCGTCCACGTCCAGCCGCTCGACGTCGAGCGCATAGGCGGTGAAGCCGTAGTGGTGCACGATGCTGTCATTGAAGGGAGGGCACGGGCCGTCGTAACCGTAGTAGTCGCCCGCCATCTCGGGGTCGCCTGCAAACCAACTCGTGTAGTCGTTGATGCCCTGGCGCGTGCCGATCGGACCGTCGGGGCCATCCTTGCCCTTTGCGGTGATGCCGTCGGAAAACGCGCCAGCCTCGATGGAGGCGTCGGGTGAGACATCGACCAGGACCCAGTGGCTGAAGTCCGCGCGCGGCAGGTTCGCCGGCACCATTCGCCCCTCTTGATTCACATCGTCGGGCTTCGTCGGCGCGTGACCGTCGATGCAAAGAATCGCGATCGACTTCGTGCCTTCCGGCAGATCGTCCCACGCGAGATGTGGGCTCCTGTTGTCGGCGAGATCGATCTTTCCCTCGGCGCTCGTCTTCCCGAACGCATACTCACTCGGAATGAACTCACCGTCGTTGAAACTATTGCTCCGAAGCTTCATGAGGGGGAGATCAGCACCGACAGCCCGCAGAGTCAATGGAACGCGGAACACGCTAGCAGGCCGTAGCGCGAGCCCGCGGGGCGAAGCCCGGTGTCAGTGCCGGTGCCAGTGCCGGCGAAACGGTGCTATAGCTCCGGATGATCATCGAGTCGTTTCC
>JBATLA010000634.1:0-1969 GCA_049669945.1 Polyangiales bacterium
GCCCTAGTCGTGTCGACCCACACGCGCGCGGGCTCGCTTCTTCTCGCTCTGCTGGCGCTTGGCTTGAAGCCGGCGGCGCTTCTGCGCTCGTGACGGCTTGGTCGCGACTCGCCGCTTGGGCTCGACCAAGGACTTCAGGATCAGGCGCCGAAGCGTTGCCCGCGCACGCTCGAGGTTTTGGAGCTGAGAACGCTCTGCTTGCGCGCTGACGAGAACCCCGCCGTCAGCGTCCAAGCGACGCCCGGCGATATTCCGCAATCGGCGCTTCTGCGCGTGAGTCAGCGCATCGGTTCCCCGCAGGTCGAAACGAACGGTCACCTTGGTTGCCACTTTGTTCACGTTCTGGCCGCCGGGCCCGGAGGCGCGCGCGGCGCTCCACGACAGGTCACGGCCCGGAATGAGCACGCGATCGTTGATGGGAAGTGCCTTCATGCTGAGCCGCCTGCGGGGTTTCGCGGTTGGGTCCGCAAGTGCTTGATATCACGTCGGCTCTAGGGGGGGAGCATGTCCCTCTTGATTTCGCGCTGCATCATCCTGTGCGCGTGTATTATCGCGACCTCGCAGGGGAGCTGCATTCCGATGGCAAGAACCGCATTCGTGACCGGTGGCACGGGCTTCATCGGGATCAACCTCATCGAGCTTCTCTCGAACGAAGGCTGGGAGGTCACCGCGCTTCATCGACCGACTTCCAATCTCGAGTACCTGAAACGGTTTTCGATCCGGTTAGCGGAGGGTTCGATCACGGACCGGGCATCGCTCGAGCGCGCGATTCCGCAAGGCACAGACGTCGTCTTTCATCTGGCGGGTGACACGAGCTTCTGGTCGAAGAAGAACGCGCAGCAGGACGCGATCAACATCGACGGGACACGCAACATGGTGGAGGCCTCCGCCGCCAAAGGCGTCGGAACGTTCATCCATACTTCCAGCAACTCGGTCTGGGGTCGCGCCAAGGGAACCATCACCGAAGAGACGCCATCCGAGGGCAAGAGCTCCTGGATCAACTATGAGCGGAGCAAGCACCTCGGCGAGATCGAGGCGCTCGAGGGGGTCAACCTCGGGATGAAGGTGGTGGTCCTCAGTCCTGGCGATGTGGCAGGTCCTTATGACGCCAACAACTGGGGCCGACTTTTCTTCCTGCTACGCGATGGCGCGCTTCCCGCCGTGGGTTCCGGAACAATCACCCTGACGCATGTGCACGACGTGGTTGCTGCACATCTCGCGGCGGTGGACAAGGGGCGAAACGGAGAGCGCTACCTGTTGGCGGGCGAAGATCACGAGCTTGCCGAGCTCGCGGCGGAGATGGCTGGATTGTCCGGCGCCAAGGTGCCGATGAAGGCGCCCGGATGGGTGCTCAAGGTCTACGGCCGTATCGCGGTGCTGGTCGCCGCCCTGACGGGAAAGGAACCGGACGTCACGCCGGAGCTGGCGGAGATCGCGAGCGCAACGGGCGCAACGTTTCGGAGCGACAAGGCAGTTGAGGAGCTCGGCTATCGGATTCAGCCGATGTCGGTCGCAGTCCGTGACAACTACGAGTGGCTGGTCAAGGAACGCTTGCTTCAAAGACCGTGATGCCGCCGACGACGGTGCGCTCGATCTCGATCGAGCGGAGGTCAGTGCTCGGATCGAGCGGGTCGTCGGAGAGGATCACCAGGTCGGCCTGCTTGCCTGTCTCGATCGAGCCGATTTGATCCTCGAGGTGGACCTGCCACGCAGCGTCGATCGTCATCGCACGGAGCGATTGTTCGGCGGAGATGCGCTCACCGAGGCCGAGGGGCTGTCCGCTCGATGTTTCACGCGCGACGGGCGCCCAGAGCTGAAGCCGTGAATCGATCGGCACGACCGGCGTATCGAGGTGCGTCGTGAAGCGGATACCGAGCGCGGCTGCCGACGCCGCTGGGCTGATGCGGGCCGCCCGCTCGGGACCGAGGAAGATGTCCCGGTGCCGGTCGCCCCAGTAGTAGACGTGGGC
>JBATLA010000635.1:0-5354 GCA_049669945.1 Polyangiales bacterium
CATTGCTACGGTTTCCGACCGGATGCGCCTCGACCAGGAGGCGCTCGAAGCCTACGAAGGCTACCTCGAAGCGCGACCTGACTCCGTCGATCGCGAGCACGTAGCCAGTCGCATCGACGTCCTGCGCGCGGCGATCGAGGCTCATAGGCGCGCTGAATTAGACGCCGAGATCGAGGCGCGCAAAGCGGCGGTCGAAGCGGCCGCGCGCGTGAAGGCAGAACGCCCGCTGACGCAATACGTGGGGCCGGGTCCCGGGCCTTGGATCACCATCGGCGTCGGGAGTGCCAGTATCGTGAGCGGCGCCGTACTGCTAGGTCTCGGGCAGCGCGACCAGAAGCAGGTCGAGAATGCCCCCTCGGGATCGAGCTACGCGTCGGTACAAGAGCCGGCCGAGCGTGGTCCAAAGCGGACGAAAGCTGGCGTCGCCCTGCTGAGCGTCGGTGGCGCCGCCGTGGTCGGGGGAATCATCTGGCAGCTCACCGGCGGCCACGAAGAGGCGATGCCGGAAATCAGCATCGGGCCCACGGGGATCTCCGTGAAAGGTCGGTTCTGATGAAGATGCGACTTGCACTGTCGTTTTCGTTGCTCGCCCTCATGGGATGCGACGTCTCGCTCAAGAACGGTCTCTTTGCCTGCGGACAACCCTCGGACTGTCCGTCCGGCTACTTCTGTTGGAGCAGCGACAGCCGCTGCTACGATTCCAAGGAACCTCAATGCGAGCCCAAGTCCTGTGAGCAGGTCATCACGGAGTTTGGTGCGCTAGGGATCTCGATCGAGTGTGGGTCGCTTCCCGATGGCTGCGAAGGCTCGATCGAATGCGGAGCCTGCGGCGAAGGCGAGGTCTGCGGGGCAAACGGCCAAAACTTCATTTGCGGTTGTGATGAGAACACCTGTTCGACGTTTGGCGCGGGCGCGGAATGCGGCTTCGTTCCAACGCGCTGCGGGGGACAGGAGGAAGCGATCTTCTGCGGGGGCTGTCTCAACGAAGAGATGCAGTGCGTCGACAACGAGTGCATCTGCCCGCCGGGCGTGGAATGCGACGACCAATGCGGGGGCCTCTGCAAGGGTGAGGAAATCTGCGTCGGCGGCGAGTGCTGTGCGCCGACCTATCCATGCGCCCAGAACGAGTGTTCGCCCCCTGGTGGTTTGCCGGATGGCTGTGGCGGAGTGGCGCACTGTCCTCCCTGCGCGAGCGGCGCCGAGTGTGCTTTCGGAGACAGCCTCGTGTACGAGTGTATCGGAGACTGCACGTGCGAGGCCGAGGGCACCGAATGCGGGAGCACGACCGTCTGTGGTTCGCCCACCTTCTGCGGCAGCTGCTCCGACAATGGGCTAGGGGACGGGTACCGCTGCGACGGCGGTCAGTGCGTCTGCCAAGACGCCTTCGAGTACAACGACTCCTTTGATAGCTTCGCTCACGTTTGCGGGGGTGGAGCCGGCGGCGTGAACTGCATGCAGGACGCGTGGACACTCGACCTCCAGGCCTCGCTCCACAGCGACAAAGACGTGGACCTCTACGCGCTCGAGGTGCTGGACTCGGCGACACCGATCATTGCGCAGGTCTACAATGGCCTGAGCGAGCGGGTTCTCTACCTGACCTACCTCTGCCCCGACGGTTTCGTCGGGATGGTCGGCTGCTCCGGATCGATCGACAGCGAGGAGGGAATCGAGTTCTGCAAGTCGGAGGACGACTTCGTTGGTATCGAGCGTTCGTGCGACAAGAGCACGAGCTACGACGTGGGCACGGTCCTGGTCGGCGTCGAGTCCAGGGACTTCCGCGGCGATTGCGACGGCTACGGCCTGAAGATCACTGCAACGTATGGTCAGGGGATCCCTGAACTTTAGGAGAAACGCCCCTGCCGTTTGACTCGCGCGCCCGTCGCGGATAAGAGGCAACCGCCGATATGAGCCAATATCTGTTCACTTCCGAGTCGGTGACCGAAGGTCATCCCGACAAAATCTGCGACAAAGTCAGCGATTCGTTGCTCGACGCCTACCTCGCGCAAGATCCGAGATCCCGGGTTGCCGTCGAAACGATGGTCAAGACGGGCTTCGTCGTTTGTGGTGGTGAGGTGACCTCCAAGGCCACCATCGACCTTGCGACGATCGTGCGACAGGCGATCACGGACATTGGCTACACGGACTCCGCCATGGGGTTCGACGCCGGGACCTGCGGCGTCTTGACCGCCGTGGAGCAGCAGTCGCCGGACATCGCGCGAGGTGTCGATTCCAGCGCTAGCAAAGAGCAGGGAGCCGGGGACCAGGGCCTGATGTTTGGGTTTGCGGTCAACGAGACTCGGCAGTTCATGCCGATGCCCATCGACTTGTCCCACAAGCTAGCGCGCCGCCTCACTCACGTTCGAAAGAAGAACATCATCGAGGGGCTTCGCCCGGACGGGAAGACTCAGGTCACCGTCGAGTACGAAGACAACAAGCCGAAGCGGTTCGACGCCATCGTCGTGTCGACGCAGCATGCCGCTCACATCAAGCAGCGCGCACTGCGAGAGGCGATCATCGAGGAGGTCATCAAACCGACTCTCCCGACGAAAATGATCGACAAGAAGACCAAGTTCCACATCAATCCGACCGGCCGCTTCGTCGTCGGCGGGCCCTTCGGGGACGCCGGCCTGACCGGCCGCAAGATCATCGTCGATACTTATGGTGGCATGGGCCGCCACGGTGGCGGGGCATTCAGCGGCAAGGACCCGTCTAAGGTCGATCGAAGCGCCGCCTACTTTGCGCGCTACGTCGCGAAGAACATCGTGGCCGCGAAAGTAGCGTCTCGCGCCGAGGTGCAGGTGGCTTACGCCATCGGCGTCGCGAAGCCCATGGGAGTCTACGTGACCACGTTTGGCACTGGCGTCGTTCCCGACGAGAAGATCAGCAAGGTAGTCTCGAAGCTGTTCGATTTCCGCCCTGCGGCGATCGTCGATACCTTGGACCTCCTTCGTCCGATCTACGTGCCCACCGCAGCCTACGGCCACTTCGGCCGCACCGAGAAGACCTTCACCTGGGAGCGCACCGATCGCGCCGAAGAGCTTCGCAAGGCGTTGACGCCGAAGGGCAGCCGTTAGGGCCTCGGTTGGGCCCGGGCTACACTGCGTGCGGCATGGCTGAGCCACCACTTTCCACACTGTCAGGTTGGGGCCGACACTCGGCCCAAGGACGCGAGCTCGTCGGTGAAGACATCGAGGAGCTCAGCGCTTCGGCACATCTGTCGCGCGGCCTAGGTCGTTCCTATGGCGATTCCTCGCTCCCGCCGGATGAACGGCAGGCCGTGTTGAACACGACGTTCGCCGACCGGATCGTGCATTTCGACGAAGAGACGGGCGGGTTCCGGGCGGAGTCCGGGCTCGCTCTGAGCCAGCTCAACCGGCTCCTCATGCCGCGCGGGTACTTCACACCCGTCTCGCCCGGTACCGGCTTCGTCACCCTCGGCGGAATGGTTGCGGCCGACGTGCATGGCAAGAACCAACACAGTGCGGGCAACTTCGGCGATCACGTCACCGCGCTCAAGATGCGCGTAGGCGACGGCCGGCTCATCGAGTGCTCGCCCCAGCAGCATCCGGACCTCTTCTACGCGACCATCGGCGGGATGGGGCTCACCGGACACATCCTCGAAGTCGAGTTCGGTCTTCGCCGCATCCCTTCGGAATGGGTGTGGCAGACGAGTCGACGAATCCACGACATCGACGAGTTTCAAGACGCGCTCGAAGACGCGGCGACGAAATGGCCCTACTCGATGGGGTGGATCGATTGCCTCGCCCGCGGGAAGAACATGGGCCGCGGCATTCTCATGGCGGGCGATTGGGCCGAGGCGTCGGAGGCGCCTCCAACTCCGCCAAAGCCCGGCTTTCGACCGAGCCTGCGTTTCGACTGGCCCGCGTGGGTGCTCAACGGTCTCACCATTCGCGCCTTCAACGAGCTCTACTACCGCAAGCAGTTCCGCCGCGAATCGAGCGGGATCGTGAGTCACGCTTCGTTCACGTATCCGCTGGATGCCCTGCGGTCGTGGAATCGCATGTATGGGCGGCGCGGCTTCACTCAGTATCAATGCGTCCTCCCCCGAGAAGCAGGTCGTAGCTCCGCGCGCCGCGTCCTCGAGGTGCTGACCGCCCGGGGCGGAGCATCGTTCCTCTGTGTCATCAAGGATTTCGGACGGGAGAGCTGCGGGGTGCTGTCGTTCCCTCGCCCAGGGATCACGCTTGCGCTCGACATCGCGGTTCGCGACGATACTCAGGCGCTCGTCGATGCGCTCAACGAGCAGGTCCTTCGAGAAGGCGGGCGAATTTACCTGGCAAAGGATTCGTTCACGCGGCGCGAGCACTTCGAGGCCATGGAAGGAACCCGGCTCGACGAATTCAGAGCCGTTCGTGACCGCTGGGACCCGCAGCGGCGCTTTCGGAGCGCACAGTCGGTGCGCCTCTTGGGGGACTGACATGAGAGTTGCGTTCTTGGGAGCAACGAAGGGTATGGGGCGGGCGCTCGCCAGGTTGATGGCGGAGCGAGGGGACGCGCTGTGCCTCTTGGGCCGACACGCCGACGACCTCCAACGAAGCGCAGCGGACCTGGCTGTGTACGGCGACGGTTCTGCGGTCCCATCCGTACCGTGTGACCTCGAAAAGCCCGAGTCCTTCACGACCGCGCTCGACGCTGCGAGCGAGGCCCTTGGCGGTCTCGACACAGTCGTCGTCACCGCAGGTATCTTCGCGACCCAGGAAGAGCTCGAGGCGGACCCCGAGCTCGCAGAGCGGCTTCTTCGCGTCGACTTCACCAACACGGTGTTGTTCTGCGAGGCCGCCAAGAATACGCTCCTCGCCGAGGTTGGCGGAACCCTTTGTGTGTTCAGCTCGGTGGCAGGTGAGCGTGGCCGCAAGCCGGTCATCATCTACGGCGCCGCGAAAGCCGGGCTCACCCGGTACCTCGAGGGCCTCGATCACAAGCACAGCGCTCATGGGCTTCGCGTGGTGACGGTCAAACCCGGCTTCGTGAAGACGAGCATGACCGCCGGGCTACAGCCACCGCCGTTCGCTGGCGAACCCGAGGGTGTTGCCCGGCAGGTGCTGCGCGCCATTGACCGAGGCACGCCCGTCGTATACGCGCCCTCGCCGTGGCGACTGGTCATGGCCGTCATTCGTGCGCTGCCGCGCGCCATCATGCGTCGCGTCGGGTTCTAGGCCCGCGGCTTGGCGTTGTCTTCGATGAACTGACCGATGTCGGGCCGGGTCGCGCGGTATGCAGCGGCGGCATGGAGGCCGACGCTGAGCGTTCCGAAAAGCACGAGCGCGGCGACGATCGCGGACGCAGTCGTTCCGGCCTCCTCCAGCATCGACGCCGTGAGGCTCTGTTGGATG
>JBATLA010000636.1:0-4945 GCA_049669945.1 Polyangiales bacterium
GTCATGACACGCGGCCTCGCCGAGCTCGCGCGCCTGGGCGTCGCGCTCGGCGCGAACCCGCTGACTTTTCTAGGCCTGGCCGGCGTTGGAGATCTCACCCTGACCTGCAATGGCGAGCTCTCGCGCAATCGCCAACTCGGAGTCCAGCTCGCCAGCGGTAGGACCGCGCAGGAGGTCGTATCGTCACAGAAGGCCGTGGCGGAGGGCTACAAGACCGCGGCCGCGGTGCACACGCTCTCCGAGCGAACGGGTGTCGAGATGCCGATCTCCGAAGCGGTCTACCTCGTGTGCCATCAGGGCGCGTTGATACGTGAGGAGGCAACGCGGCTCATGACTCGCCCGCGAAAAGACGAGCTCGCGGGGATTTTCCAACCGCGGGGCTGACTTAGCCGTACTTCTTTTCGTGCGCGTCGAGCGTACCGCCAACTTTATCGAGCGCCTGTAGGATGCGCGCGTGAATCGAGGCGCCGTCGTTCTTTTCGGCAAGCAAGGCTGCCGTATGCGCAGCGCAGAGGTTCTGGGCGTCACGCCATCGCTCGGCGAGCTCCTCTGCCCACTGCCGGAAGTCCGCAACCGCACCGGCCCGACGTTCGAGCACCTTCGCGAGCGTCGGATGAAAGATCGTAAGATCGGTCTTGCCGAATGCCCGCGCGATCTTCGGAAGCCGCACGTACGTCAAGGTGTCGTCGACGTGAATCGTCTTCGAGGCGCGGTGAAGCGCGAGCACCGATGAGAAGTGCAGGTTCTGGTTCTTCGAAATGAAATCGACCCCGCGCGGGACCGAGAAGTCGAAGTCGTCGGCGAACATCGCGTGGAGCTCGGGATCCTCGGTGCGCAAGGTTTCCCAGGGCAACTCGGGGAAGCGGGCCAGGTGGCGCGCCGTTCCATACAGCTTGGCGTTCGGGAATTGCTCATGCATGCGCCGCACGTGAATCGTGTGAAACGGATGCAAATTCAAGATCGCCTCGACGTCCGCGCCGCCATTCGTCAGCGCAAGAACCTCCTTGAGAACCGACTCGCCAAGCGTGTACGAATCCAAAAAGACGAACTTCCCGCTGCGAAGGCGCACCAGGGACAGCTGCGTCCCCACATCTATCACCCCTGCGGTCTTGAACGTCCCACGGATGTTCCAGAAATCATCGGCTACCTGAAGAATACGGTGATGCATCGAAGCCGCTCCCAACGGGCTATAGCACCTCTAGGGCTCGAAAGATGCTAGAGCACTCTGAGGCATGACCAGTCAGATCCTAGTTTATGGTTCCTACGGATACACCGGCGATTTGATCGCGCGCTTTGCGAAGGAAACCGGTATCGATGTCGTGTTGTCGGGCCGCAACGAGGTTCGTCTTCGTACGCAGGCGGAGCGCTACGGTTTGGACTTCGTTCAGGCCGACCTCTCGGACCCAGCGTCGATCCGAGCCGCGCTGCGCGACGCAACCGTCGTGATCCATTGTGCCGGACCGTTCTCGGCGACGTACGAAGCCATGGCGCGCGCATGTTTCGACACGGGCACGCACTACACCGACATTACAGGCGAGGCCGAGGTGTACGAAAGCCTTTGGGCGCTCGACGACGAAGCCAAGCGGGCCGGGATCATGTTGCTTCCCGGGACGGGCTTTGACGTCGTCCCTTCCGACTGCCTCGCGGCGCATTTGAAGTCGCGACTCCCAGACGCGACCCACCTCGAGCTGGCTTTTCGCGGCCGTGGGGGAGGCGTTTCGCATGGTACTGCGAAGACGATGGCGCAGAACATCCATCGCGGCGGACTGATCCGTCGGGACGGCAAGCTGGTCCGGGTTCCGGCGGCTTGGAAGACCCGCAAGGTCGACTTTGGCGACGGCCAGCCGGCGCACTGCATGGTGATCCCTTGGGGCGATGTCGTCACCGCGTACAAGAGCACCGGCATTCCCAACATCATGGTCTACATGGGCTTTCCGGAGGGCGCGGCGCGAGCACTTCGACTGGCGAGGCCCCTGCTACCGATCCTCGGAACCCGCCCGTTTCAGAACATGATGAAGAAGCGAATCGAAGCCGGTCCCGCGGGACCGGACGACGAGGCGCGCGAGACCGCTCGCAACGAGCTATGGGGCGAAGCGCGAGACCCGGACGGTCGCACCGCCGTGTCACGCATCTACACGCCGGAGGGCTACACCCTGACGGCGCGGATGTCGCTACTGATTGCGCAGAAGATCTGCAACGGCGAATACAAGCCGGGTTTCCAAACTCCGTCGACCGCGTACGGCGAAGACGTGATCCTGGAGCTCCCCGGCGCCGAGCGCCGAGACGACTGAAGGGCCATCGGTCAGTTCCGGCAATACCCCTACCCTTCGTTTGCCGAAAGCCTGGGGTTCGTTCGGCGCTATTGCAGGGATTTAGCCTCGTCTCGCGAGTTCCTGGCTGGCTCGATCTGCGCCTGAAGACTAGGCTCCGTCCATGTCTGACGCGCCTGTTTACATGATCGCCAACTTCGTCGTTCACGATGCCGATACCTACCGGAAGTACGAAAAGGGGTTCTTTCCGATTCTCAAGCGGCATGGCGGCGCGTTCTTCACCTACGATGACAACACGGTGACGTTCGAGGGCGACAGCCCGAGAGAAGGCCGCCTCGTGATCTTCACGTTCCCGAGCGAGCAGGCCGCTCGCGACTGGTTCGCCGATCCCGAGTACCAGGCGATCTCGGAGCACCGGCGAGCTGGGACCTCCATGCGCTTTCTGACCATGGTGCACGGCCTGCCGCCTCGAAAGTAGCTCGCGGGCCCCCCTGCTTGTTGTGCTCGCCGGAGTTTTTTGGTTTAGTGACGGGAATATGAAGTACATCGCAATCGTAGCCCTCGTCGCTCTCTTCTCGACCACTGCCTCGGCACAGGATGTCTGTCCCGAGTTCGCGAACATGATCAGCGTCATCAGCGCGGACGGCAAGTCCAGCAAGGACTTGTCGATAGAGCGGGCCGTCGCAAAGCAGAAGAAGAAGGGGATTTACCGAGGCTACGACAACAGCGTGAGGCTCGAGGGGCCCAGCGCGAAGGTCGCAACCAAGTCGCGGCAGAAGTTCGCGTTCCGGCCCATCAACCCGCAAGTGCACCCCGCACAGCAGATCAGGCTCTACCCGTTCAACCCAAAGAAGGGCTTCCGAGAGCTGGTGGTCGGCGGGGTAAACACCTTCGGCGGCAGCAAGAATCGAAAGTCCGGCGACGACTCCATCCCGTTGGAACTCAACAAGATTAAGGACGGTTGCTACGAGGTGACCTCCCCCGCACCACTGCCGGTCGGCGAGTATGCGTTCAGCCTCGGCGGTCAGGGCTCGTCGGCCGACGTCAAAGGCACGGCTGCGGGCTACGGCTCGACCACCCAGGGTCAGACATGGTTCGGCTTCTCAATTAAGTAGCGCCGCTCGACATGCAACTGAACAACGCGCTGGTGCTGATCACGGGAGCCTCCGGCGGCATCGGAGCGGCGACAGCGCTCGCGATGGGCGCAGCAGGCGCAAGGGTCGTCTTACTCGCGCGAACCCAGTCCAAGCTCGACGCTGTCGCGAAAGAGCTGCGGAGCACAGGGGCGGAGGCGTTCGTATACCCCTGCGACTTGAGCGATGCGCATGCCGTGAGCGCGACCGCCGAGCGCATCAAGGCCGAAGTCGGGGTCCCCGACGTCCTCATCAACAATGCCGGCGCGGGCCGCTGGCTCGCAGTCGAAGAAACCGAGCCTGACGAGGCGGTCTCGATGATGTCGACGCCTTACTTCGCGGCGTTCTTCGCGACCCGCGCGTTCGTCGGAGACATGATTCGACGCGGAAGCGGTCGAATCGCCAACGTGAACTCACCGATGGCGTATCTCGTGATCCCCGGGGCGACCGGATACGCGGCCTGCCGCTGCGCGCTTCGCGGCTTCAACGATTCACTTCGTGCCGAGCTTCGGGGCACAGGCGTCGGCGTCACGCATCTCGTGTTCGGTGAGGTCACGAGCGATTACTTCGACAACAACCCCGGCTCCCACGAGCGCATCCCGGCGATTGGCAAGATGATCCCCGTGTTGTCACCGGAGAAGACCGCTCGACACATCGTGCGCGCCATCGCCGCAGAAAAGGACGAGATCGTGCGGCCGCTCATGATGAAGATGATCCTGCTCTTCACGCGATTCATACCACGTGCCTCGGCGTGGCTAAACGCCAAGACGGGCTGGCAGCGACCTCCGCTGCTGCCCTAGCCCGCTCGAAACACGGGTGCGGCTACTCTCGCACGTCGAGAGGGGCGGCCGTCGGCCAGGGGTTGCTTCGGAGGAGCTCGAGCCCTGCGGCTTCGTCGAGAAGGTGCGCTGCAAAGAAGGCCGTCACGAAAGATGCCGTGTAACCGTTAGCCTCGGTCACGGGGACGTATGTGAATGGCTCATTGTTGGTCTGCCGCATGTCCTCACCACAGCCAGGGCCAAAGCCCTCGGTGAGGCCGGCGATGTTCGTGACCGACCAGTGCCCCGCGTCGACGATCGCCAGCTTGTAGGCGGGCGTGCTCGCCTTCGAGAAATTTTCACGGATGAACACGTTTCCGGGCTCGCCGACGCTGTTGTCCTCCGTGGCCTCGAGCAGACCCACCGGAATGGTGATGTCCTCCATGAGCACCTCGCCGATGAGAACGTTTTCCATCGGCGCGGCCATGCCAACGACCGCTGCAATGCGCGCGTCGTTCTGTGCGACGCGCCCGGCCGTGACCGAACCGATGCTGTGTCCGAGCACACCAACTTGGGACGGGACGGCCGTGACACCGTCGGGAAGAATGTCGCCCGCGAGCACTGCGTCCAGGAGAGCGCGCACATCGGCTTCACGAACGTCGACCAGCGCGGTGGTGAGCTCTGACGCGACCCCGTCGAGGAAATCGTAGAGTGTGTCGCCTTCGTGGTCGGCAGAGACGACGATGAAGCCGTGCGAGACGAGGCGTTCGATCACCGCATGGGC
>JBATLA010000637.1:0-3527 GCA_049669945.1 Polyangiales bacterium
TGACTGCGTCGAGCAGGCTCTTCGGGTAGACACGGCCAGTAAGTCGTTCGCGGACTTCCTTACCGGCCTCTTCCCATTCTGCCTGGTTCTCTGTGGTGTCGACCTCGGTAATGCCCCGTTTGAGCACCGTTTGGTATGACTTGTCGTCGTCGCGCCGGATCGACTTGTTGAGCGCGATGTGGGCTCGAATCCCAGTTTCGACGAGCACCTTCTTCTGCGCGTCGGTGAGTTGTTCGAACTTGTCCTTTCGGATGAGCGTGGCGCCGACGATGATGCCGCTGTTGCGCTTCGTGACGTACTTGAGGCGCGTGTACCACTGGAGCGCCACGGCAGCGAGTGCTGACGCGGGCAAGGTGTCGACCATCCGAGTTTGCAAGGCCGGGTAGACCTCGGGAACACCGAGCCGGACCGGGTTGGCACCGACCACCTTGAGAAACTCGGTGAAGATCAGGTCGTCCTTCCAAGCCCAGGGGCGAAGCTTCTTGATGTCCGAGGGGCGCTCGATACGCTCCATCGAGAAGAGGCGGGTTTTTCCGACATCCCCCCAGCCGAGCAGCGTGTACCCCTCTTGATCGAACATCCCGGCAAACCGGTCGTTGAGCGCGGTGCGTACGCGGTCGAGTTGGTCGTACTCGTCGAACACACCGGGAACGGAGAGGACCAGGACTTGCCGGACGAGCTGACCGAGACCGGTCGTGGTGATCGACGCGCCGTCCATCTGACCGGCACGCATCTTGCGAACGAAGTCCCGCTCGTCGCCCTGACTTCCGCCAGCATAGAATCTGAGCTTGAGGGTGTTTTTGGTTTCTTTTTGGATCGTGAGATTCCAAGCGTTGAACACCTTCATCCACGAAGAACCGCTTGGCGCCAGCGTTGCGATGCGAAGCTCGATCGCTTGTTCCGCCGAAGCCGGACGTGACACGACGCCTGGAGCCGCGAACGCAGCCAGGGCGAGCGCCACCGTCATTGCAAGGTTGAGTTTCATCTGCCGAGGGAACCGATTGGGCCCCGGAGAATAACCGCGCTAACCCCTGGAATCACTAAAAAAGTTGGTCTGCGTTGGCGATGTAGAGCTCGGCGCGCTCCCGGGCCATGCGGTTGGCGAGGCGAGCCTCCGGCAGCGGGTCATGGGCGTCCATCACTTCCTCGAGAAGCTTGTCGAAGAGCGCTCGATCACCCTCCTTGACCGCGTAGTACCGAGCCATGTTGAGCTGCGCCTGGAGAGCGCGCCGCTCGGTCGCAGCCAGTGCTTTCTCGAAGTACGCCTTGGATTCGTCCATGTCGCTCGCCATTTCCGATGCGATCGCAACGCCCATGAACGTGTAGCCTGCCGCGTTGTAGTAGTCTGGGTCGAGCTCGATGGAGCGGGCAACGAACGCCTTCGCGTATTCGAGGTCGGCGATCGCCTCCATGTCATCCTTGGCCGAGTTGATGTAGGAGCCCCATGCGTAGCCGTGCCACAGCAACATCACGGCGTCCTCTTTTTCGACGAAGGCACCTTGAAGCCATGCGTCGAGGTCTTCGACCGTTCCCTTCACGGCGAGGTCGACGTCGGGATTGTAAAGGCGGATCCAGTGGCGAGTGAGATCCAAGGCGCGCAGATACATCGTCTTGGTCCGTCGTCGCTGGACGTCCGCCTCATCGTACTCCCCTTCGAACTCCAGCGCCTCGACATCCGCTTCGATCCAGCCGTACGCGTAAGCAACGTACGCCTGGGCAAGCTGCGAGAGGATCGCCTCATTGTCGGGGACGACACGCAAGATGCCTTCGAACTGCACGATGGTGGCCGGCATCGCCTCGCCGGCGAGGTCGTAGTCCCAGTATTCCTCGAACGCGGGCGCGGCACGCGTGAAGAGCCCCGCGGTGGAGTCGGCAGTGAATTTGGCGACGTCGCAGCCGCCGAGCGCCACGATGCACAGCAGCGCGGCCGCCGAGCGGAAACCGCGGGACGAGTGAAGTTGGTACATGGGCCTAGGTGTACGAAAATTGGGTGGAAACTGTCAACGTAGATCGTGTATGGAGGATCGCTTGACGGAGCCCCCCGAGCCCTACAGGTTTATGAAATGCTTAGATTCACGTCGTTGCCGGCCCTGACGGGGGTCCTTCTGGCAGCCTTTCTAGTGACCAGCCCCGCTGATGGGTCCATCGTTCAGGCCCTCGATCTCGACGATCTGGTCGGACAATCGGACCAGATCCTGCTCGGCCGGGTGGTTTTTTCGGAGTCATTCCAGCGAGCCAACGGCACTCTCGGTACCTGGCACCGCATCATCGTCGAGCGCGACCTCCGCGGGAGCGCGTCGGGCGAGGATGAGGTCATCGTCGAAACGCTTGGCGGCCACATTGGCGACCTCGCCATGCGCGTCGAAGGAGAGCCTTCGTTCTCCGTCGGTGAGCGCGTCGTGGTCTTCGTCCGGGAAGGCGGAGGCTATTCGGCGTTCCGCCCCATCGGCATGGGCCAAGGCGTCATGCGAGTTCGCATGGAGGAAGGCGTCGAGACCGTCAGCCAAGCCCGCGAAGGCATGATCTTGATGCGGCGCAACGCGAAGGGCCGCCTGGAACGCAGCCTCGGCGCCCTGCCGAAGAAGGAACGCCTCGACGTGTTCCTCTCGAGGTTGCGGTCGATCGTCGAGCAGAAGGCCGGTGGCCCCAATGAGTAGTCGGGCGCTACGGCTCGGAAGCCTCACAGTCGCGCTCGCTGCGATCGCGGTGCCCGACGGCGCGTCCGCGTTCTGCCGAATGACCACGGAAGGCGGCGCCCAGGTGGGTGATAGCGCTTGTGTCGAAGAGGGAGCGCCGCTCGAATGGGCGAACCCCTGTCTCTCCTACGCGATCGACTCGCGCGGTTCGCAGTGGATGTCCAATGAAGACGTCGAAGAAGCGATCGACCTGGCGTTCAAGTCCTGGGAGGACGTGGACTGCGGGGGCTCGCCGCCGAACCTCATATTCAAGCCCCTCCAGCCGTCGACGTGCAAGCGCGCGGAATACAACTGCAGCGGGAACGTCAACACGATCGCGTTTCTCGACCCATGGAAGGACGAGTGCTCCGACCCCGACGACCCGGGATACGACCGCAATGCCTTCGCCGTGACCATCGTCTGGCACGACACCAGGACCGGTGAGATCCTCGACGCGGACATGATGGTCAACGACCAACTCTCGAGCCGCTTCAACGCCGGCGGCCCGTACGCAATCTGCCCCGAAACGGGCTGCACGGGCAACGACGCCGACTTGCAAAGCATCGTGACGCACGAGGCCGGCCACTTCATCGGGATCGGTCACTGCAACCCGATCGACGCTGACGATCCAAACGATCCCTGCGTGGTGGCGACGATGTTTTCGCGCGCCGAGCGCGCGTCGGTCAACAAGCGGACGTTGGCTGCGGACGACATCGACGCGGTTTGCGCGATCTACCCGCCGGGCGATCTCGACCAGTCCTGTAACGCGGCGCCCAAGGGCGGCCTTCAGCTCGATTGCGAAACCGACGCCGAGGGCAGCGCGATCGCGTGCAGCGATGCGACCTGTAGCAC
>JBATLA010000638.1:0-4220 GCA_049669945.1 Polyangiales bacterium
GCAGAGGGGCGCGTCGTGCCGACCTCTCGACCGCGACGCGCGCTCGGTTTCGAGGCACTCACAGGAAGACGCCCTTCCGCTCGCGGAGGCCTCGATTGACCATACTTTGGATGGTGCTCTTCACGAGCCACACCTTCTCCTCGATGACGGAATCGTCGTCGTCGGGATCGCCTTCAAACCGGAACGGCTCTCCGAAGTAGAGGCGGTACTTGGTCGGCAGCGGCGCGATCATCCCCACGAACACCTGGGGCATCACCGGGAACGCCGGCATGCGGAGCAGGCGGGCAAGCGGCTTGAAGTCGGCGATGGACGGATACTGCTCCTCGCCGCCGATCACGGCGACCGGAACGATGGGGGTATTGGTCTCGAGGGCCAGCCTCACGAAGCCGAGGCCGAAATCGGTGAGCTGGTAGCGCTGGTCGAACGTCTTGCTGATGCCCCGGGCACCTTCTGGGAAGACGATGAGGCTTTCTTCCTGTCGGAGCAGCCGGCGGGCGTTCTCCGGCGAGCCCACCACCTGACCGAGTCGCGGGTAGAGCGTCGAGATGAAGGGGAGCTCCGCGGTCCAGGTCTCCACCATGCTCCTCGGGAAACGCGGGGGATCGGCGTCGAGCATCATCGCGCTGCCGATCATGACCGCGTCCACGGGGAGCTGCCCCGAATGGTTGGCCACGATGAGCACCCGGCCCTCGGGGACCCGCTCGATGCCATAGACCTGAGTCCGAAAGTAGCGTCGGTGGAGCAGAGCGGCGATGGCCAGCGCATAGCGGCTCGTCTCCGGATCGAAGCCGAAGGGATCGTGGCCGACCTCGTTGGTGTGCGTTTTGATGCCAGCGATGCGGGCGTCGATATCCTGACCGACGACCTCCTCGGCGAGCCGGACGACCCGATCACCGACGGAACGCATCGCCTGCCGCAGGGGGGACTCCCCTAGCAGTCGTGTCCGCCGCCATCCGGCGAAAGGCACGATCGACCCCCGTTGCACCATGAAGCCATCCTGGAGAGAGAAGATCGGATCGTCAATTGGAAATGGCGAAACGTCGTCGCAACAACTCGCCTTCACCAAGCGGCCGAGTCGGGTCATGCTTTGCGCATGAGCAACGGGTTCGACATCAGTCGTATCGGCGGCGCCCAAGGATTGCGCGCATTGGAGGATGTGGCGCGTCGCGCGGGAGATTCCGCGTTGAAGTATTTTCAACAAGGCATCGTGCCCGAGAAGAAACCTGACCGAAGCCCCGTGACCGTCGCCGACCGCGAGGCCGAGCAGATCATTCGCGACCACGTGTTGTCCGCACATCCGGACGCCGGCTTCCTCGGCGAGGAGACCGGGACGTACGGCGATCGTTCGGGCGTCCGTTTCATCGTCGATCCCATCGATGGGACCCGCGCGTTCCTCCGCGGCTGGTCGACCTGGTCCGTGTTGCTCGGCGTGGAAGCGGAGGGTGTACCCGTCATGGGGATCGCCTACATGCCCGCAGCCGGAGATTTCTTCGTGGCCGTGCAGGGGTGCGGCACAACCCACAACGGCAAGCCCGTGCGGGTCTCGAAAGTCGGCCCGCTCGCCGAGGCCACTGTCACCCACGGCGGCCTCCAGCAATTCACCATGACCGGCGTAGGCGACACGCTAATTCAGCTGGCCAACGCCTGCGACATCGCGCGCGGCTGCCCCGACTTCGACGGCTATCGGCAGATTCTGTTGGGGCGCTCCGATGCCATGGTCGACCCGGGGGTCCAACCCTATGATATTTGTGCGCCGGCGGTCTTGATCCGCGAGGCGGGCGGTAGGTTCACCTCCTTCCGTGGCGAAGACACGATCTACGGCGGTGGAGCCATTGCGAGCAACGGCATCATCCACGACGAGTTGGTCGCAGCACTCAACGCAACTCCTTACAAATAGACGACAAACCGGGCGACGAACGTAACGGCTTGCTTTCGGGCACGTCTTGCGGAAGGTTCCCCGCCCGAACCTCAGGAGAGAAGTAATGACGAAACCAGTACGGCGAGCAGGTGTAATCGGAGCGGGCGTCATGGGCAGCGGCATCATGGCGCACTTTGCCAACGCCGGTGTCGACGTGGTGATGCTCGATATCGTGCCCCCAGGGCTGAGCGAGGAAGAGAAGAAGAAGCCGGCCAATCGGAACCGCTTCGCGGCGGGGGGCCTCAAGGGCGCGCTCAAGGCGAAGCCCGCTGCCTTCTTTCACAAGAACTACGCCAAGCGCGTGACGGTGGGGAACCTCGAGGACAACATCGAGCTCCTCAAGGGCTGCGACCTCGTCATCGAGGCCATCATCGAGAACGTGGAGATCAAGCGAAGCCTCTTCGAGAAGCTCGAGAACACACTCGACGAGGGGACCATCGTTGCGTCGAACACCTCGGGGCTTCGCATCGCCGACATGCTTCAAGGCCGCGGCGAGTCGTTCCGCAAGAACTTCCTGGTCATGCACTTCTTCAACCCGGTTCGGTACATGAAGCTCCTCGAGCTCGTCGCCGGCGAAGAAACTGACCCCATGGTCATGCACCGGATGAAACTCTTCGGAGAGAATCAGCTCGGCAAAGGCATCGTGGTCGGCAAGGACACGCCGAACTTCGTCGGCAACCGCATCGGCTGCTACTCGATGTCGCTGACGATGAACGAGATGCTCGACGCCGGCCTCACACCCGAGGACGTCGACGCGATCACGGGCCCGCCGATGGGCCACCCAAAGAGCGCCAGCTTCCGCACAGCGGACATGGTCGGTCTCGACACGTTCAAGCACGTCTCCGACAACTGTTACGAAGCGTTGGTCGACGACCCCGAGCGCGACGTCTTCAAACCACCGCACTTCATGGTCGCGATGGTCGAGCAGAAAGTCCTCGGCAACAAGACCCGGGGCGGCTTCTACAAGCGTACCAAGGAAGGCATCATGACCTTCGACCCGGTCAAGCTCGAGTACCGGCCGAAGGCGGGCGACGCCGACATCAAGAAGTTCTGTAAGAGCCTCAAGGGCTCTCCGGCTGCGCGCGTGAAGGCGCTCGTCGAGAACGACGGCCCCGCCGGTCAGTTCGCCTGGAAGGTGCTTTCGCGCACCCTCGCCTACTCGGCGAACAAGATCCCCGAGATCACCGACAGCGTCGAAGCCGTCGATGATGCGATGAAGTGGGGCTACAACTGGGACCTCGGGCCGTTCGAGACCTGGGACGCGATTGGCTTCAAGGCCGGGTACGAGCGCATGAAGGCCGATGGGCTCTCGCTTCCGGAGTCCATCGAGAAGATGGCAGCGTCCGGAGCGAAGAGCTTCTACACGGACGACGGCCGCGTCTACGACCTCGTCACCGGTGAGTACGAGGAACGGGACATCGACCCGCGCAACGCGAGCCTGACGATCATGCGCCAGGGCGAGGCGGCGGTATTCGAGAACCGCGGCACCGAGGCCTGGGACCTCGGCGACGGGATCCTCGGGCTGACTTTCACGACGAAGGCCAACAGCATCGACGACACGATCGTCGATGGCATCACGCAGGCGGTGGCGATCGCCGAGCGCGACTTCCAGGGCATGGTCATCTACAACGAAGGTGACCACTTCTGCGTGGGCGCGAACCTCTTCGCAGTGGTCATGGCCGCGCAGCAAAAGGCCTGGGACCAGCTCCGAGCGACGATCAGCGGCCTTCAGAACGGGCTTCAGCGCACGAAGTACTCGACCATCCCGGTCGTGGCGGCGCCTTTCGGCATGACCGTCGGCGGCGGCTTCGAGGTGTGCATGGGCGCGGACGCCGTGCAGGCCGCCTCGGAGACCTACGTAGGCCTCGTCGAGGTCGGTGTGGGTCTTCTCCCAGGCGGCGCCGGCAACATGAACATGCTCTGGCGCGCACTCGAGGGGATCCCGGCCGACACCGACGTCGACACCCTCCCCTTCGTCTCGCGCACCTTCCAGAACATTGCCATGGCGCGCGTCGCCACAGGCGCCGGCGAGGCGCGAGAGTTCGGTTACTTCCGCAAGAACGACGGCATCTCCTTCGACAAGGCGCGGCTTCTCACCGAGGCCAAGGGCCGGGCGATCGGCATGGCCGAGGCGGGCTACCATCCGCCGGTTCCGCGTTCATACCGTCTGCCGGGCGAGAGCGGCATGGCCACCCTCGGCATGATGATCGACTCGCTCCAGGCAGGCGGCTTCGCGAGCGAGCACGACGCGCTGATCGCGCGCAAGGTCGCGAGCGTCTTGTGCGGCGGCCCGTCGGGCGCC
>JBATLA010000639.1:0-13432 GCA_049669945.1 Polyangiales bacterium
TTCGTCGATTCGGTGTTCTCGGGGCCAGGAGTCCTCGAACTTACCGCCCAAGCTCCCGAGGCGTGCGCGCCGGGTCCTGAAGAATCCCTGGCCCGACGTTCGAGGAGAGGTTGGACGCAACGCTGACTTGGGTTTGAATCGCTGCGCGCTCTTGGGGTGCGGTGACGGTCTGGTCGTCCATCTCGGAGATGCTGTATCTGCTGGGAGCGAATGGGTGCTACGGGTTACGATTCGCGGGAGCTTCCAATGAGGAATCGATATCGGCAGGTCCGACCGGCGCGGGGCGGAACGTCCCGACCCGCCATTGCGCATCGCCGAGCGCAGAGAGCCTCTTGCGCAGTACTCTGCGGATTGCTCTTCGGCTCGACGGCCGTCGCACAAACCGTGCTGCCGCAACCGGATCCTGTCTTCAGGGGAACGCTCGAGCGCACGCTGGAAGGCTCGATCCCCGCGGATGCGCCCCCGCTGCGACCTCCGGCCGGGGCACCGAACGTCGTCATCGTACTCATCGATGACGCGGGCTGCGGCAACCCGTCGACCTTCGGCGGACCGGTGCGCACGCCCACCCTGGACAACCTCGCCGCGAACGGGCTTCGCTACAACCGCTTCCACGTGACGGGGCTGTGTTCGCCGACGCGAGCCGCGCTGCTTTCGGGCCGCAATCATCACAGCGTCGGCTTCGGAATGGTGTCGGAAGTCCACAGCGACTTCCCCGGCTACAATGCGCACTGGCCGAAGTCGGCCGCATCGCTCGCGAAGATCCTGAGCGGCAACGGCTACAGCACGGCAGCGATCGGCAAGTGGCACCTGACCCCCGACGACGAGCAGGGCCCCGCCGGGCCGTTCGATCGCTGGCCGAATGCAATGGGGTTCGACTACTTCTGGGGCTTCCTCGGCGGGGAGGACTCTCACTACGACTCGATGATCGTCGAGAACAACTCCATCGTCGGCGTCCCGACGCAGAAGGACTTCTATCTGACGACGGCCATGGCCGACCAGGCGATTGCTTGGATGCGCAGCCAGAAGTCTCAAGCGCCCGAGCGGCCGTTCTTCCTCTACTTCGCCACCGGGGCGAGTCACTCGCCACACCACGTCGCAAAGGAGTGGACCGAGAAGTACAAGGGCCAGTTCGACGAAGGCTGGGACGCGCTGCGGGAGGCGACTTTCAAGCGTCAGAAGGCGCTCGGGGTGATCCCCGACGACGCGAAACTCACGCCGCGTCCGAGCGCGATTCCGGCATGGGACTCGCTGTCAGCGGAGGAGAAGAAGCTCTTCGCTCGGCAGATGGAGGTCTACGCCGGGTTTCAGGAGTGCACCGACCACGAAGTGGGACGCGTCCTCGGAAACCTCGACGCGATGGGGCTCTCGGACGACACAATCGTCGTCTACATCTTCGGTGACAACGGTGCCAGCATGGAAGGCAGCGTCACGGGCTCGTTCAACGAGATGACGGTTCTGAACGGCATCCCCCTCACCACGGAGCAGCAGCTCGAGGCCATCGAGGCCTACGGTGGCATCGAGGTTTGGGGCGGGCCGCGCACAGCTCCGCACTACGCCGTGGGTTGGGCGTGGGCGGGGGACACGCCGTTTCAGTGGGGCAAGCAGGTGGCGTCTCATCTCGGAGGCACGCGAAATCCAATGGTCGTTGCTTGGCCGCGGCGCATCAAGGACGCAGGTGGCCTACGCGAGCAGTTTACCCACGCGATAGACATCGCACCCACGATCCTCGACGTGAGCGGGATTCCGATGCCGGCGGTCGTGAACGGGACGCCGCAGACGCCGATGCAGGGTGCCAGTTTTGCCGACAGCTTCACGGACGCCGCCGCGGCGGAGCATCACAGGCAGCAGTATTTCGAAATGATCGGCAACCGCGCGATGTACAAGGACGGCTGGATGTGGAGTTGCCGGGTTCCGCGGATCCCGTGGAAGTTGGACCCGGACACAATCGCACGATTTGCACCGGGCCAATGGAATCCAGAAGACGATCCTTGTGAGCTCTACGACCTCGAACGGGATTTCTCACAAAGTGAGAACCTCGCATCCGAACATCCCGAAAAGATGCGCGAGATGGAAGCGCTCTTTTGGAGCGAGGCAGCCAAGAACCAGGCGCTGCCGCTCTTCGGCGGGCTCGCCGCGCTCTGGGGGGTGACACCTCCGCCCGATCCCGGTCCGAAACGAGCCACCTTCTACCCAGGCGTCGAGAACGTGGCCCAGGGAATGATCCCGCAAGTCTACAACCGCTCATTCTCCATCACCGCCGAGGTCGAAATCGCGCGCAACTGGTGTTTGTTCTCGCTTTGCTACGGCGCGGAGGGCGTCATCGTGGCGAACGCTAGTTTCCTTGGCGGGTTTTCACTCTACGTCCAGGGCGGCAAGCTCCGATACACGTATAGCTTCGTTGGCGTCGAGGTGAGCGACCTGGTCGCGTCCGAGCGGATACCCACGGGCAAGGTCCAAGTTCGATACGAGTTCACCGCGGACGAGCCCGGCAAGATGGCGACCGGTGGGACCCATCGGCTTTTCGTCGACGGTCAGCAAGTGGCCGAAGGGAAGCTCGAACATACGGTGCCCCTTCGCTTCTCGGGCTACGCAGGGCTCGACATCGGGAGGGACAACGGGCTCCCTGTGTCGCCCAACAAGATTTACTACCTCCGCGCGCCATTTCCCTTCGAAGGCACGATCGAGCAGGTCGTGTTCGAGGTGCAGTGACCCACCTACCGCCTCCGGGGCATCAATCGCCTTCGAGTTGTTCGTTGGCCGACTCGGCCGAATCCCAGTTGGGGTCGCTCTTCAAGTCGCGGTAGCGGTGGTGGGCGTCCAGCCCGCTTTCTCATTGCAAAGCACCAAAGGCGGCGTACGATTCCGGGCGGCCGGGCTCGTCGGCCGACAATACATTCAGGAAAGACTATGCTTTTTTCACGAACGATTCTTCGCACCATGTTTGTTCTCGGCGCCGTCTGCTTGCTGGCGGTGTCGAGTTCGAGCCGAGCGGAGCCCGTCGCGCTCGATGAAGCGCCTGCGAAAGAAGAGAAGCCCAAGGCAAAGAGGGCGATCACGGTGGCCGCGGGCACGCCGATCATGGTCCGGACGGGCGAAAAGATCTCTTCGAACGACAAGGCGGGCCGCAACTTCAGCGCCACGCTCGAGGCCAATCTCCTTTCGGGGGACGAGGTCGTCGCGGACGCAGGTACGCAGGTCTATGGCCAGGTCGTCGGCTCGAAGAAGGTTGGGCGAGGCATCGTGGTGCAGCACTCCGACCTCGTGTTGAAACTCACCCAGATCAACATCGAGGGAACGATGTACCCGGTCGTAACCGATAGCTTCTCGGAGAACTCCACTGGCGTGATTCTCCAGAGAGGTTCAGTCACCGTTCCGAAGGGCTCCTTGCTCGAGTTCAGGCTCACGCAGCCGCTGACGGTGAAGAAGTAAGCGGCTGCGAAGTCATGAGTGGCCCCCGACGCATCCGTCTTCCGGAACATACCGTCGAGATCGTCAGTGACGCTGGCGAGGGGGCCCAGAAAGCCGCCATCGCGTTTGCCCAGCTTTGTGCCAAGGCGGGCAACGGTCTTTGGACCGTGGAGATCATCCCCTCCGAGATTCGGCCGCCGCCTCACACGACCGGAAGCGCGAGCGGCAACCGGATCCGTCTCGCGGAGCGCAGCCGGGTCACGAACGCTGGCAACCGCGCGAACGTCGTGTTGGCCTTCAACGAGATGGCCCTCCTTTCGCGGCTCCAAGCACAAAGTCTCGCCGAAGGCGTTCTCGTCCTGATCGACGACCAGTGGGCGACGCACGACATGGAGCAGTACCAACGCTCCTACCGCGAGGTGCTCGACCAATGCCGCGCGCAGGGGGCGAAGATCATCGAGGTTCCGCTCGAGCGCGAGACACTTCGCTATGTCGAAGATGCGCAGCGGGGCAAGAACATGTTCGCCGTCGGCATCTTGTGCGCCCTCTACAGCAAAGAACCGAGCGTACTCGAGGGTGTGATTCGCGACATCTTCAAGGATAAGAGCAGCGAGGTCGTCGAAGTGGCGGTGGAGCTAGCTCATGCCGGTTACCAATACGGCGTCACGCACCTCGACGAATGCTTCGAGATCACGGCTACGCCGACCGATGTGCCGAAGGTTGCGATGAATGGAAACACCGCGCTCGGCCTCGGCGCCATTGCCGCAGGATTCGAGCTTTGCTCCATGTACCCGATCACCCCGGCGACCTCGGCCTCTCACGCACTTTCCGAGGTGTTCGAGCATCTCGGAGGGTTCGTTCATCAGGCCGAAGACGAGATCGCCGCCATCGGCGTAGCGATGGGCGCTTCGTACGCCGGAAAGACCGCGCTGACGATCACGTCGGGGCCGGGCATGGCGTTGAAGACGGAGTTCCAGGGCTTGGCGGTCATGACCGAGACACCGCTGGTCATCGTCGATGTTCAGCGGGGCGGGCCGAGCACGGGTCTCCCGACCAAGATCGAGCAATCGGATCTGCTCCACGCGATCTACGGCGCCCCAGGGGACGCACCCAAGGTCGTGATTGCGCCGAGCACGATCGAGGAGTGCTACTACATTCTGTCCGTCGCTCGGAAGATCGCCGAAGAGTTCCGCATGCTGGTCATCGTGCTTTCCGATGCGAACCTCGCGACGGGACAGCAGCTCTTCGATCGGCCAGACATGTCCAAGACGCCGCAGCGAGCGCCCCTCGACTTGAGCCCGGTTCCGCCGGGAACACTGCCCTACGACTGGGATCCGACGACGGGGCTCTCGCAACGCCTCATTCCGGGACAGCCGGGTGGTATGGGCGTCACCACCTCCCTCAACCACGACCGCGATGGAAAGGCTTGCTACGATTCGGAGCGCAACCAGCGCGGCCACGCCATGCGTAGCCGGAAGCTCGCGGCTCTGCAGCAAACCCTCAACCGGCCCACGGTGCACGGCGCAGCGGAAGGCGACCTGCTTCTCGTCGGTTGGGGCAGCACGCGGGGCGCCATCGAAGAAGCGGTCGACATGGCCCGGAGCGAGGGCCTCTCGGTGTCTTCAGTCCACATCCAGTTTCTCAGTCCCTTGCCCCCCGGGCTCAAGGACATCTTCACGCGTTTCCAGCGCGTCATTACGGTCGAGCTCAACTACAGCGACGACTGGGACGATCCGCTCATCACCGAGGAGAACCGCAGGTATGGCCAATTGGCGTGGCTCCTTCGGGCCGCGACCCTCCTCGACATCGACTGCTTCGCCAAGGTCCCAGGTCGACCTTACATGCCGGTGGAGCTCGTGGACGAGGTCAAGCGCATCCTCGGAAGTCAGCAGAGCATCGAGCCCTCGGCTCCACCCCACGCTGCAACCCAGGGAGCACAGCCATGATAACCTCGCTTGCCAAAGAGAGCCTCCTGGAGGTCTGCGAGCTCGACACGCACACGCTCGACGACTACGAGTCCGAGCGCCCCCGCTGGTGCAAGGGATGTGGCGACCACGGCGTGCTCGCCGCCCTCCAACGCGTGCTGCGCAAGAACAACCTCGAACCGGAGAATGTCGTTGCGGTCTCCGGCATCGGGTGCTCGAGCCGCCTGCCTCACTACCTCAAGACCTATGGGTTCCACGGCATCCATGGCCGAGCGTTGCCAATCTCGACCGGCGTACGCCTCGCCCGACCCGAGCTCCCGGTCATCACAATCATGGGCGATGGTGATTGCTTCAGCATCGGCGGCAATCATTGGCTGCACGCAATCCGATACAACATCAACGCGGTCGTCCTCGTGCTCGACAACGAGGTGTACGCACTCACCAAGATGCAGGCCTCCCCGACCACACCGGATGGTTGGAAGACGAACACCACGCCGCAGGGCACTTACCTGCACCCTTTGAACCCGCTCAGCGCGGTCATGGGCATGACGAACGTGTCCTTCCTCGCCCAAACCGCGACCTGGCTGCCCGCGCATCTGGATGAAACCATCGAAAAGGCTTGGGACCACAAGGGCTTGTCGTTCGTTCGAATTCTGCAGCGATGCCCGGTGTTCATGCCAACCGCGTTCGGCGAGGGCGGGTTGAACTTCCCGGTCGTGTTCCTCGAGCACGAAGAGGGCATTCCCGTCCACCCTTTGCTCCGCAAGCGCGGTGAGGCGCAGGCACACAACCATCGCGACATCAACGAAGCCCAGCGCGTTGCAGTGACGGTAGACCCGGCCCCGATGGGTCTCCTTTATCAGAACCCCGACGTCCCCACATACGAAGAGATCCGCTGGCAACGCACGGATCGGCTCGACCGTCAAACCTTCCTCGAACGACTCGACGCGGAGATGGACCGCTACACCGTCAGCTGATCAGTGCCGTCATGAAAGAGCAGCTCCTCCAACCTGTTGAAGATGTCTGGCGCCACCACTGCGCCGCCCTCGACGATGCGCTCAGCGAGGCCATCGACGGGCTGAAGAACCTTCTCGACGTGGACGAGTATCATCGCCACGGACACGATGCTGAGCAGCTCGAGCAAGCGCTTGGACCGCTTGCTGCGACTAGCCTCGACCTCGGCTCCTTGTCCAGGGTTCTCGCCCAGAGCACGCATCCGAGAGTGATGGAGCAAGAGCGGCTCGAGCGGGTGGAGGCGCTGATACCGACGCTCAGCGAAATGAAGGAGGCGTGGTCGACGGCTCCGTCGGAGTCCGCTCGCGTGGATATCAACGAGGGGAAGAGCGCCATTCGAGCGCGTGCCGCGGCGCACTTCGACCGGCTCGCCCTGGTGTTTCGCGCCTTGCGCATCGCTCAACTGGAGATTCGTTCCAAGTATGTTCCGGAGACCCACGATGCGGTCTTTGCGCGCTTCGATTGGCGGCAGCTCGGCCCCGGTGAGCTGCGCCTAGCGCCACCTTTTGTCGTCATGGCTCGGCTCGACGGCGACGACGGGGCGCACTTGCACGAGGTCATGTCGCTGCTCGACACGGGCGCGCCGATCAAGGTGATTGCGATGCGTTCGAGCCTGCGGCAGGTCTATCCGGGCACATTAGGGACGAGCGTCCCTCCAAGGATGACGATTGAAATGCTGCCGCTCGCGATGCGGGGCATCTATTTCGTCCAGACGTCGGCGGCCGCGCCTGATTTTCAGGCAAAGCTGCTCGCGAGTCTCGGCTCGCCACGGGCCGCGGTGATCTCGGTCCTATGCAAGCGGGAAGGGGAGGCCGAAGACTCCTTTCAGAGTCGCGCTGAACGCGCCGTTCGCGCGAGAGCGTTCCCCGCGTGCGTATACGATCCGGATCGGGACAGCCGTTTCGTTCTCTGCATGGATGTGTCCGGCAATCCGTCCCCGGAGTTGCTCTGGACCAGCGAAACGCTCAGCCGCCTGGACGCGGACGGGCAGCCGGTCGACGCCGAAGAGCCTTTCACATTCGGTCACTTTGCTGCCACGGACCCCGAACTTGCCTCCGAGCTCAGCGACCCGCCTGAAGAGGCGACTTCCCTCGTGCCCTTGGCCGACTACCTCGGCTTTTCGCGGCATCAGCAGGTCGGAAAGCTCCCGTTTGTCGCACTCGCGGCCGAGGACGGCGTCAGCATCCGCAAAGTCGTATCTCCAAGCATCGCGCTCCAGTGCGCCGAGCGTCTCCACCTCTGGCGCACCCTCCAGGAGCTGGCCGGGGTCGACAATCCACACGTCCGCACCGGTCGCGCCGCGCTGAAGAAAGAGCTCGGAGCCCAACAGAAGGCGGAAGTCGAGAGCGTACGACAAAAGCTGGAAGAAGACGCGGCCAAACGTCAGAAGGCCGCCGTCGTCTCCGCGGTGCGCAAGCTCGTGACCCGGCTTACGGGCATCGAGCCGTCCAGCAACTGAGCTCGCTAGTAGAGGAGCTCCACCCAGCGGCCGCCGGCGCTGAGCTCGGCTTTTCGGCGGGCCCATTTCTCTTCGGAGCCGGCAATTTGTGCGAACGCATCGTCGAGCTCGCCGCGCATCTTCTCGAGGCCGGCCACGTACACATAGGTGTTGGTTTGGCCGAGGAGCTTCCAGAGCTCTTCGCCGCGGGCGGCGAGCGCGCCGTCCCAGTCGATCGGGGCAGCCCAAGACGGGCGAGGGCTCAAGGCCTTGAACGCCTGAAAGGTCTCGCTGTCATAGTACTGCGTGAAGTCGTCCCGCTCGTCGTTCATGTAGAGGAGCTCGAGCCCGCTTCGCGCCCCGTAGAAGAGCGTAATGGTGCCCTTCCACTCGGGGACGTTCTGATGCAGGTGCTTCACGAATGCGCGGAACGGGGCGATGCCAGTGCCAGTGCCGATGAGAATCAAGTTGGCGTCCATCTCTTCGGGCACTTCGAATGCCAGGCCATAGGGACCGGCCATCGTGATGCTGTCCCCGTCGATGCGGTCGCAGAGGTAGTTGCTCGAGAGGCCGGGGTATCGCTCGCCGCTGTACTTGTCGACGTAGTCGCAGCGCCGCACGGCGATCTTGATGCGGGGCAGGCCGCCCGCTCCGGGGTCGGGGAGGTCCGCGACGCTGTAGAGGCGGAAGTGATGCTCCTGCCCAAACGCCTCATCACCGGGCGAGAGTACTCCGACGCTCTGACCGAGTTGCGGCGCGAAGTCGGCCTTGTGAATGTCCAAGGTGAGCTCGCGGACCTCCGCTTCGGCCTCTGGCGGAGAGATCCTTTCGCTCGAGACCACGGTGGCCTGAAACTGCTGTTGGGTGTCGTAGTCTTCGAGACGGCTTACCGCGCTGTTCATGATGTCTTCTCCTGTGCCCCGCAGGCCTCTGAATCGCTACAGCCGTGGCATCGTGAGCGCCCTGAGAGCGCATCGGGTTGATCGGCCAAGTCGGCAAACGACTTCTTCCAGGCGCGCTGAACGACAAGCCACACCACCGAGAGGAGTAGCAGGGATCCGACGCCGACGATGTAGTGTTGAATCACGAGCGCTAACCTCCGAGTCCGCCGAAACCCATGAACGTCACCGAGAGTAGACCCGCGAGCATGAGGGCCATCGCGGTGCCCTTGGTCACGTCGGGCACCTCGGCCAGCTCGAGCTTCTCGCGCAGGCCGGCCATCAATACCAGCGCGAGGGTGAACCCCGCGCCGGCACCGAGAGCGTACACGATACACTGCACGAAGCTGTAGCCCTTGTTGGTCTGGAAGAGCGCGAGGCCCAAAATCGCGCAATTGGTGGTGATGAGCGGCAGAAAGATCCCGAGAGCGCGAAAGAGGGCGGGGCTCATCTTCTTGATGAACATCTCGACCAGCTGCACGGTGGACGCGATGACCGCGATGAAGGAGATGAGCTTGAGATAGGGCGCGTCGATAGCCACCAGGAGCGCCTGAATACCAAACGCACAAATCGAGCTCACCAGCATGACGAAGGTCACCGCGCCGCCCATGCGGGAGGCGGTCTCGAGCTTTGCCGAGACGCCGAGGAACGGGCAAATGCCGAGGAAGTACGCCAGCACGAAGTTGTTGACGAGCGAGGCGTTGATGAAGATCGTCCAGAGCGATTCTTCGGGCATCACACCACCTCCTTGCTGAGCGCGAGCGTGGCCCGGTCTTTTCTGTGGGCCTTGCGTTGTTTCAGCCAGTTGAAGAGCAGGAGCCAGCCGGCCAGCGTGAAGAAGCCGCCGCTCGGCAGGACCATCACCACCCAGTCCTGGAAGGCATCGTGGAAGAGCTGCACGCCGAAGAGCGAGCCGCTACCCATGATCTCTCGGACCGCGCCGAGGCAGAAGAGGGCCACTACGAACCCCGTGCCCATGCCGAGCCCGTCGAGCGCTGAACGCGCCACTGTGTTCTTCGACGCAAAGGCTTCGGCGCGCCCGAGAATCAAGCAGTTCACGACGATGAGCGAGATGAATGCACCAAGCGCCTTGTAGAGGTCGAGGCTGATCGCTTGGATCGCGTAGTCCACGACCGTCACGAAGGTCGCAATGATGAGAATGTACGTCGCGATCCGAACTTCCTTGGGGATGAAGCTCCGGAGTGACGACACCACGATGTTGGACATGACGAGCACGAAGAGCGTCGCCAAGCCCATCGCGAGCGCATTGAGCGCCGTGTTCGACACAGCCAACACCGGGCACATCCCGAGGACCTGGACGAACACCGGGTTCTCTTTCCAGAGCCCCTTCATGAACTCGTCGGTGCTGCTCTTCGTGGCGGTCGCCATCTCTACTCGCCTCCCTGGAAGTCGGTCAGCCGGCTTTCGATGCGGGGTACCCAATGCTGGGCGCTGCCGTTGAGAATGTTCGCGATGGCGACGGACGAGATCGTGGCGCCCGTGATGCCGTCGATCTCCCAAGGATGGGTCTTCTCGCCGTTCTTCACCGGGACGATCTCGTTGGCCAGCTTCGACGCGTGGTCGCCGAGCGACACGTCGAGCCGCTTGAAGTTTTCGAGAAAGTCAGGGTCCGATTCGATCTTGTCGCCAAGGCCTGGGGTCTCTTTGCTTTCGAGCACTTGGATGCCGGTGATTGCGTCGTCGGAAAACGAGTAGCCGTAGATGAGCGCGATGACGTCTTGGTAGCCCATCCCCTGGGCCTCGATTGCCAGGCCAACCAACGCGCCGTCGTCGTCGTAACCTGCGTAGAGCAGCTCCTGGCCGTCGCTCCGGCCTTCGAGAAGCTCGAAACCCTTCGACTCGTCGTAGCTGAACGTGCTGCTCGCCGTCGCCTCAGGGAGAACGCGAAAGATGGCTCGCTGCAAGGCCTCAGCCTTGTTCTGTTCGATGATGGGAAGGGTCGCTTGGAACACCGTGACAATCAGCAAACCGCAAAACAGTCCGACGCCAACCATGGCGCGATACATGTGCCAGGCACTCGTGGGAGCGGCTTGGGCCTCGAGCTCGGTACCCGTCACGACGCCGCCTCCTTGGCCTTGGTGCCGAAGACGGTGGGCCGTGTCCACCGGTCGAAGTGCGGAGTGAGCGCGTTGCCGAGAAGGATGGCGTACATGACGCCCTCGGGCAGACCGCCCCAGGTTCGAATCACCACCGTGACGATGCCGATGAGTGCACCGTAGAGGTAACAACCCCGCGAGGTCATGGGTGAGCCCACCATGTCTGTGGCCATGAACATCGCGCCGAGCATCAGCCCTCCGGAAAACAGCATGAAGAGCGGCGAGGCATAGCGGGCCGGATCGACGAGATGGAGCGCGCCGCTCAGAACGACCACGGCGGCGAAGATCGCGACGGGGATCCGCCAGTTCATCATGTTGCGGGCGATGAGATAGATGCCTCCGAGGAGGATGAGCACGCTCGAGGTTTCGCCGGCGGAGCCGCTGGTGAAGCCGAGTGCCAAGTCCGCTGCCGCGGTGGCCTCGTGGCTGAACTTCCAGAGCGAGAGTGGAGTGGCGCTGGTGATCGCGTCTACGGTAGAAGGCTCCGTCAATGGCCAGGTGAGCGTGGACGATGGCAACGAAGAGAAGCGTCCAGCCATGAACCCTGGGATCCACGTGGTCATCGCCACGGGAAAGGCAGCTTGGAGCACGGCTCGGCCCACGAGGGCCGGGTTGAACGTGTTGTACCCGAGGCCGCCGAACATCGCCTTGCCCATCGCCACGCAGATCACGCCGCCGACGGCCACCATCCAAAGCGGAAGGCCAGGGGGGAGGGTGAGCCCGTAGAGAAGCCCGGTGATGGTCACCGACCAGTCGCCGACCGTGCTGGGCTTGCCGCTCGCCCTGCAAAGGACGTGCTCAGTGAGGACGCACGACGCGAGGGCCATCGACAGCGTGAGCAGGCCCGCGAGGCCGAAGGCAAACACCGCAAACGCCGTAGCGGGCAGGAGCGCGAGCACCACGTTGAACATGATGCTGTCCACGCTGGAGCCACTGAGGATGTGCGGCGAGGTTCGGATCTCGAGGGTCTTGCCTGCGTCTTTCATCGGGCGGACCTCGCTTTGCGAACGGCGGTCTTGGCGACGCGAAACTGCTGCACCAGCGGGATGTGCGAAGGGCAGACGAATGAGCACGAGCCGCATTCGAAGCAGTCCATCAAGGCGTGGTCGTCCGCCATGATCGAGAACTCTTCGTTCGCTGCCAGCTTTCCAAGCATCGACGGATTGAGGAACATCGGGCAGGCGTCCACGCAGTAGCCGCATCGGATGCAGGGGTAGACCTGCATGTGGGTGCGCTCCGCTTCCGAGTCGGTGAAAGCGGTGACCCCGGAGGTGCCTTTGGTGATCGAGATATCGAGGCTCGAGGCGGTGGCGCCCATCATCGGCCCGCCGAGGAAGACCCGGTTCACGTCCTCCGCAACACCCACGTGATCAAGCACGAAGCGCAGCGGCGTGCCGATCGGGATTCGGTAGTTGCCCTTGTGCTCGACGGCAGGCCCTGTGACCGTGATGACCCGTTCCTGAATGCCTCGGCCGCGGGGGAGCAGGCGGCCGATCTCTGCGGTGGTCGCGACGTTGCAGCAAAGCGCGTTCACGTCGATCGGCAGCTTGCCCGACGGAACTTCGCGACCGAGGAGCGCCGCGAACAACATCTTCTCGGCGCCTTGTGGGTACTTCACTTGGAGCACTTCCACCGAGCCGTCGATGTCGCTCGGGAAGCGCTCGCGCAGGTGAGCGGCCGCGTCGGCCTTGTTCTCCTCGACCCCGACGATGACCTTTTTCGCCCCCGTCGCCTTGAGCAGGTAGCGAATCCCCATGAAAACATCGTCGCTCTGCTCGAGCATCACGCGATGGTCGGTGGTGAGAAAAGGCTCGCACTCAACGCCATTGATGATCAGCGTGTCGACGAACTTCCCCTCCGGGATCTTGAGCTTGGCATGCGTCGGAAAAGCCGCGCCGCCGAGGCCGACGACGCCGGCCTCCTGAATGGCCGCGAGGATTTCGTCCGGCGTGGCTGTCTCGAGCGGGCAGGGGGTGCCGTCGATGACCTCCTGTGTGGAGCCCGGGAATGGCTCGAGGTAGATCGCGGGAACCATGCGGCCGGTGATGCTCGGCGCGAGCGCAATCTTCCGAACGACGCCGGACGCGGAGGCGTGCATCGAGACCGACATGAATCCGTCCGCGCGAGCGATGCGTTCACCACGGGACACCTCCTGCCCTTCGGTCACCACGGGGATCGAAGGGGCCCCCATGTGTTGCACCAGCGGGATCACGATGAGCGGCGCGAAGGGGAACTGACGAATCGGCAAGCCATTCGTCTCGTCCTTCGACTCCGGCGGGTGCACGCCGTGCCGAAAGGTCTTGGTCCCCAGCAGTCTCATTCGCGTCGCGCCTGCCCGTTCCTCAGTTGAACTTCTCGCCCCGCTTGATCCACTTTTCGATGCCCTTTTCGTTTCGGTTCCTCGGCAAGCCGGGGTGGATGACCCGCGCGGTGCATCGTTCGGCTGCCTTCACCAAGTCCTTGTAGGGACCACCTTCGGCGTTCTTGATGACCGCCTTCTTTTCGGAGTTGTAAACGAATATCTTCGAGTTGAGCTGGGTGCACTCGTCGCAAGCGGTGCAGTTGGGGGTGTCGATCCACGGGGCGAGGTAG
>JBATLA010000640.1:0-3220 GCA_049669945.1 Polyangiales bacterium
TAGGCGAGGGCCTCATGCGGGCCGAGGACCCGGGTGCCCGCCTGGCCGAGCTCCTGCGGTCGGTCTGAGCGGGTCGCGCTCGACCGGAAGCGTGATGCGAAAGCACGTACCGGGACCTTTGCGCTCGAGGATCTCGATTCGACCGCGGTGCTGGTCGACGATTTGCTTGACCAGCGCGAGCCCTAGGCCGACGCCGTGACTGCGGCCCGAGTAGAACATGTCGAACAGGCGGTCGCGCTGGGCTGAGCCGATTCCGGGCCCCTCGTCGACGATCTCCAGAAAGGCGTTTCCCTCGGCGTCGATTCCGGTCCGGACTTCGACCGTCCCGCGGTGGGGCGAGGCCTGTACCGCGTTCTTTACGAGGTTCCAGATGACCTGGCGCATGCGATCGGGATCGACCTTGACGGTGACGGGGTGCTCCGGCGAGACCTCTTCGATCCGCAGGCCATTGCTCGCCGTTGATTCACCGCGAGCCACCGCCGCGACGTCGCTGGCGATCGACCGAAGGTCCACCGCCTCGGTCTGGATTTGGCTTGGCCGACCCACCTGAAGCATCGTCGTGACGAGCGAGTTCAAGCGCCCGACTTCCGAGATCACGATTCCCAGCAAACGCCCGTCCTCCGGACTCAGCGCGTTACCCTCGCGGACCATTTCGACCGAGCCCGAGATCGCGCTGAGCGGATTGCGAATCTCGTGGGCCAGCCCGGTCGCCAGGCGTCCGAGAACAGCAAGTCGCTGGGCTTGCTCGGCTCGATCGCGGAGGTTCTTGATCTCCGTGAGATCTTGGAACGTCAACAACATGCCGGTTTGGTTTCCCTCCGCATCGAGTAGCGCGCTGAGCGTGAAGCCCATTGGGAACCGGGTTCCATCCGCGCGGAGGCCAGTCGTATCGGCTCGTTCTGGCGGATGACTCGGTCTACGCGTTCCGTAGTCGGAAAGGACCATGGACAGCGGAGCGCCAATCAGCGCGCCTTCGCGGTCCCTCAGGATCTCTCGGGCCGCGGGGTTTAGTCCGAGGATTCGTTCGTCGTCGTCTGCGGTGATCACTCCGGAGGCGATCGAGCGGACGATATCGTCGTTCAACCGCTCGAGCCGGGCGGCGCTTTCCTCAGCTTGGACGAGGCGCGCACCTGCGACCTGAGCCCGTCGAGCGAGATTCGTCGCGAGCAGGGCAACCGCCGCGATGCCGACCATGTTCGACACGAGGGCGAGCTGGAAGTCCCGAGAGCTCAAGATGTACTGGCTCAGTGGTTGGTCGGGGGGCGGAGGCAACCACCCGAGGTTTAGGGCAAGCGCTTGCAGGAAATAGCAAGTGAGGCTGGCAGCAGCCGTGTAGTAGGCGGCGCTCGGCCCGAGCGTCAAAGCCGCGGTCAGGATCTGTGCGCCGTAGAGGAACGAGAAGATGCTGCCGGCCCCGCCGGTGAGGTAGACGAGCCCCGTGATCAGCACCACGTCCAGCGTCGTGACCGCGGCGGCGACGAGATTCTCGCGCCGTCCGCGAAGGAGCCAGACACCGAACAGAATCGACGAGCCGTAGATCGCCGAAATCAGAATCAGAAGAAAGGTGGGCGTGAACCGTCCGTACCGGATGGCGTCGAGCGCCAGGTACATCGTCGCGCCCAGGAGCACTGTAGCGATGATCAAGCGGCCGCCCAGGACCCACTGCAACCGCCGATGCGGGTTGGGCTCCTCGCCTCGCGTGATTCGGCTCTCGGGAGTCTGGATCACTCCGCGTTGACTTTACCCGCAATCGAGAAGATTGGCAGGTACATCGAGATGAGGATCACGCCGACGATGCCGCCGATGAAGACCATCATCAACGGCTCGAGCAACGATGTGAGCGCGGCGACCGCGACATCGACCTCGTCCTCGTAGAAGTCCGCGATCTTGTTGAGCATCGTGTCGAGCGCACCTGTCTGCTCCCCGACTCCGATCATCTGCACGACCATCGGAGGGAACACGGCGGTCTCCATGAGCGGTTCCGCCATCGTCCGACCCTCTCGAATCTTGTTGGACGTCTCCTGAATCGCGTTCTCGACGACCACGTTGCCGGCCGACTTCTTCACGACGTCCAGCGCGTCGAGGATGGGGACACCCGCGGAGAGCAGAGTGCCCTGCGTACGCGTGAAACGCGCGACCGAGATCTTGCGCATCACGGGCCCGAGAATGGGCATCATCAGCAATGTGCGGTGGAAGAAATGCTTGCCAGCCGGCTGTCGGTAAATGTAGGTCACGCCGAATACAAGGGCGGCCACGCTGAGGATGATCCAATGGACATTCCCCATGAAGCCTTCCGAGGCGGCGATGACCATCTGCGTGAGAGCCGGGAGCGAGTCCTCTCCGCCGAACTCGGCGAACATGCTTTTGAAGCTCGGGATGACCCATGCGAGCATGATGACGACCACGATCATCGCGACCATGAAGATCGCAACCGGGTAGACCATCGCGCCGCGAACTTGTCGGGCGAGCTTGACGCGCTTCTCGATGTAGCCGGCCAAGCGGTTGAGGATCGTGTCGAGGATGCCGCCCATCTCGCCGGCGCGGACGAGGTTGACGAACAGCTCGTCGAAGAGCTTTGGATGGCGTGCGAGGCCCTCGGAGAAGGTGCCGCCTTGCTCGACGTAGTCCTTGACGTCTTTCAGGATCGCGTTGAGCGCTTTGTTCTCGCCGCGGGACGACAGGATGTCGAGACACTGAACGAGCGGAAGGCCTGCGTCGATCATCGTGGCGAACTGGCGCACGAACACCACCAGCTCTTTCGGCGTGACGCCGGTCCCGAAAGAGAGCTTGATCTCGCGCGACTTCTTCTTGATCTTGACCGGGCTGAGCTGGCGCGCGCGCAGTCGCGACTGCACGGCGTCCTTGCTGTCCGCCTCGATGATCCCCGTCTGGACTTCGCCCGCGCGAGTGCGCGCTTCGTATACCCACTCGGCCATGAATTCTCCGCCCGATCCCCTCCGGGCCTTTCAAAATCCTAGCTGATCCGGGATCGCATGGTCAAAAGTGAGGTGCAATTCTGCTCTGGCTGCGCTCCGCCAGGTCAGTTGCGGTAAGGGTTTTGAATGTCGATGTCGACCGGATCGGCTCGTGGTGCCGGCTGCGTGGGGGCGTTCTTGCTGGGCTTTTGAGGCTCCGGGGCGCGTTTGACCGGTGCCGGACTCTCCCGGCGGGGCAGCCTCCGACGCGTGCGGGCTGCCTTGGTGCTGCTCTTGCGTTCGGG
>JBATLA010000641.1:0-2132 GCA_049669945.1 Polyangiales bacterium
CTTCGGGCATGCGCCGGTTGAAGGACCTCATCCCCGCCTCGACGTGAGCAACAGGCACGTGAAGCTTCACCGCAGCGATCGCGGCGGCGGCCGTCGAGTTGGTGTCGCCGTACACCAAGACGAACGCAGGCCTCGTCTCGACGATGATGGCCTCGATCGCTTCGATCATCCGGCCGGTCATGGCGCCGTGGGGGAGTCCGCCTATCTCGAGGTTGCGGGCTGCACCGGGTAGACCAAGCTCGCGGAAGAAGACAGCGGACATGTTGTCGTCATAGTGCTGCCCGGTGTGGATCAGGCTTTCGGTGACCCCTGCCCGCTGCAAAGCGGACGAGACGGTCGCCGCCTTCACGAACTGCGGACGGGCTCCAACGACGCTGAGAACATCCATCGTCACCCGAGAACGACCTGCATGATCTCGGACAATCGCGTCCTCCAAGAGAGATTCGCGGCAGCATAGGCTCTCATCTCGACCGCGGGATCACCGTTGCGCTCGAGCATCCCCGCATAGTCGGCAGCGATCTGCTGCAAGTCGAGGGGGCTCTCGCCCACGGGTACGCGCAACGCAAATTCGAAGCTTTCGTCGAAACTTTCGTCAGGTCCGGCGCAGATGAACGGAATTCCGCGCGCGCTGTACTCTCTGGTCTTGAGGGAGCTCGCGCTTTGGAGCCCAATGCGATGCATGCCCAAGCTTGCAATGCCGATGTCGCTACCGTCAAACAGCGCGTCGAGCGCTGGGCCGGTCGTCATGCCGTGAAAGGTCACATGAGCGTCTAGACCGAGCTCCCCACTGAGTGCCTGTAGCTCCGCTGACGCCGGACCCTGCCCGGCAAGGCTGACGTGCGGCGCGAAATCACTGCTCGAGTCGAGCGAGTCCCGAAGCCCGCGGAGCACGCGATCATACCCGTGCCACTTGGCCAAGGAGGCCACGGCGAGGAATCGCGGCGCCCTGGGGTCGAAGTCCGGAGTATGGCGCATGGGGAGCGCTTCGACATCGACGCCGTTCGAGCTCGGGATGCAAGGGATGCCATAGATCTCCTGCTGACCGCCAAACGTGACGACGTAGTCGACGAATTTCGAAAGCAGACGGCTGAGGGTCGCGTCGGATGCGACGATGAGCTTCTGTGCGAGCGACTCGGCCTCACCGTGAAGTGGATAGCTCGCTACCTCGAGCACGATGCGAAGCTTCGGATTGCGCGTCTTCATCCACCCGAGAAACGCAAGCATCGCGGGATTGGCGCCGGGATGCCGGAGGTAGATCACGTCGTACTTGTCGGCCGGGCAGGCACGCGCGACCAGCTTCCAGAACGCGGCGTAGTGGTTGAGGACTCGCTTGGGCCGCCCGCCGGTCCAGCGATAGCTCAGCACGCGCGCTCCATCCAAGACGACCCCTTCCTCGCGACCGACCACGGTGGTGAGCTCGAATCCCAGGCTGCGCAGGGCGTCGGCCTGGTAGCGCATCTTGTTCAAGATGCCTCGACTCGGCTCGAAGTCGTCTCGTATGGGGTAGATTAGAAGTACGCGTGGACCGGACACCGCTCAGGGATGAAACGAAGGGTGAACGGAGTCACGCGGTCGTTCGATGGGCTGCGTTCGCACGGCATACGCAAGCTCGATCGACGGCCGCGCGTCCTCGAGGCCATGGCCGCCGCCCGCCAGAATCTCTTGGTAGACCGTCGTATGGAGGTCGCGGAAGCCCGTCGAGAACTCAATCTCCTGGTCGTCCATGAGAATCGAGCGGTGGGCGTGACCGCCTTCGGACTTCACATGCTCGGGCAGATCGCTCTCGTCGATGGATAGGAACCACCGCACGTTCGCGTGCTCGAGCTCCATGACGCCGCTCACCCGCTCTGGCTCTCGTGCGTGAATCTCGAGGTGCTCCAGCGGACCAAAAACCCAGAGCATCATGTCGAAGAGGTGGATGCCGATGTTCATGGCGAGCCCTCCGGACTTCTCCTCGGAGCCTTTCCAGGACTGGTGGTACCACCGACCGCGCCGCGTCATGTAGCTGAGGACCACGTCCTTCTTGGTCTTCGGCGGGTTCTTCCGAATCTTCTCCTTCAGGGCGATCAGAGAAGGGAGATATCGCAGCTGCAAGACCGTTCGGACATTGGCGTCGTGCTCCCGCTCCAATG
>JBATLA010000642.1:0-1815 GCA_049669945.1 Polyangiales bacterium
GGGCCCCGGATCCGCGCGGCAACAGCGCGAGGGCGGAGCGCGCGGGGCACGACACCTTCGGCATCCACGCGTAGAGGCGACAGCACGCGTTCGATCATCTTTGGTTGCACGCGAAGTGTCACGAGGACCGTTTGCGCTTCGAAGGTGGTGTTCGCTGGAGCACCCACGAGCAAGATCTCGCGTTGCACGACCCCTTCCTCGAGCACCGACACGTCCACTTCCATGGAGCGAACGGTACGCATGGCGTTGACGACGTCGCGTGGTCCCTCGACTTCGACAGTATCCGGAAACACCTCCGGCTCGCCCGCCCACTCCAGGCCGTCGGGAAGCTGTCCATCGAGAAAAACCTCGACGGGAAGCTCGCGAACGGCACGTGGGACCCATTTGAACGTGAGCGACGGCGGCACGACCTGGACGACCGCAACACCAGTGGGGAGATCGAACATCTCCTTCTCGAAGTAGTAACGGGACTCCTCGCGAGTCTTGAGCTTCACGTCGACGGGCGGAAGGTTCTCTTGGCGAATCGCGTTGAGGCGTGCTCGGCTGCCCTTGAGCCGCACGCGTACCCTGTCGGGCGTCTCGGTCACGAGAATCATGTCAGCGGCATCTGGCGGGGGCCGAACGACGACGTCGATGTACACGTTGCGTTCCATGTCCTCCGCCCCGTGGACGAGAGAGAACATGAGAATGGCGATGCCCAGCGCGCTCGCTTTGAGCCCGAGGTTGGACGTGAAGAAGAGCCGGATGGCGTGGAGCGCCTCGACGAGCCTGCTCACGACGTTTCCTCGACCTTTTTGACCGTGATCACGGCATCCGGGTTCTGAGAGCGCGAGGTCTCCGGGGGCGCCAGCGTCGTGCGGCGGTCCGCGGCTTTGCGCCGATTGGGCTTTGGCGCGTAAAAGAGGCCATAGAGCGCGTCACGAAGCGAGGCAACGTCCAAGTTGCGCACGATGTTGCCGTCGAAGCAGAGCGAGATCGCACCGCGCTCCTCACTCACGACCACCACGACAGCGTCGGTCTCTTCGGTGATGCCGAGGCCAGCGCGATGCCGCGCACCGAGCGAGCGGTCGCCGCCAGCTGACCCTGCCATTGGCAAGAACACGCCAGCCTGCCAAATTCGCCCCTCGCGCACGACCACCGCGCCGTCGTGCATCGGGTTCTCGAAGCTCGGCACGAAGATGCTGTGTAGGAGCTCCTTGCTGACCGCCGCGTCGACTTCGGTCCCCCGCTCGATGAACTCGTCGAGCGCCGCACTCCGCTCGAATGCCACCAGCGCACCGATCCGCTTTTGTGCCAGAGTGCCTGCGGCCTTGATCACCTCTTCGATCGTCTGGGTTTCTTTGGCGGTTCGTTGCCCACGAAGGAGAGGTCGCCGGCCCATGCGCGCCAGCGCCCGACGGATATCCGACTGAAAGATGATGACGACGATCACCGCTAGGTACGCAAGCACTGAATCGAGGATGGTGGTGACGGTGACCAAACCGATGCGGCGGGCGAACAGGTAGCCGACGAACACGAGACAGAGACCGATCGCAACTTGCATCGCGCGGGTGCCGCGCAAGATCACGAGTGCCCAATAAATGAGCACTGCGACGAGGCCAATATCGAGGCAGTCGTGGAGTACCTCCCATGGGCTTCGTTGAAAGAAGCCGATGAAGCCGTCGCTGAGGTCCGTCGCAACGCCGGTGAGCACATCGATCATGGTGCGCCTCCGCCCGTCGACCAGAGCGCTTTGGCAACCGCCGCCACTTGCCTCATGACGGCCACGTCATGCACCCGCACGGCATCGACGCCTTCTGCCACGCACATCGCGAC
>JBATLA010000643.1:0-3386 GCA_049669945.1 Polyangiales bacterium
GAGTCACTCGGAGCACTTCGCGAGCTCGCCGCCTCGCTTCGCCTACCACCCGGCGCGCCGGCGATGTGCTTCCGATGGGAGCGCGCCGACGACGGATGTCCGCGCCTTCGCGTCCATCTGCCAACGAGCCGCGTCGGGCTCCTGAGCCTGAGCTTCGTCCTGACGTCGAGCGCTTTGGGCTTCCTTCGACCCAGGCGCGTCATGCTCCTGGTTCAAACGCGCGCGCAGTCGGAGGCCGACGACGTGATGCGCCGGCGGACCGAGGCAAGAGACGGGCTCCGCGAAGAAGACGGCAGCATTCTTCGGCTCGTTGCCTGGGACACCGACGGGATCGAGCTCCTGAGAGTGCTGGCCCGCAAATCACCGAACCCAGTCAAGAGGTCGCGCGGAACGTGGTTGCTTCGCGAGATCTCCGAGTCGGGACGCAAAGCGGCCTAAGCGCTAGCGTCCGACCCGCGAAGCTAGCGGCGCGAGAATACGGTCGACCTGCTTGAGCTCGCGAACCACGTCCTCGTCGTCGAAGTCGATCAGATCGATGAGCGCTTCGTGCACGGCATCGTATAGCCAGGTGGCGGACTCGGGGTCTTCGACACACGCCGATGCCTGGTGACCCTGATGATTCAAGGAGGGGAACCTCTCGACTGCTTTGTCGAGCACGGTGACACGATCGCCGAGGTAGGCGCGCGTCGCCTCGAGCTCGTCGGACAGTGGTTCAAGCATCTCCGGGGATGCCGCGAGATGCTTCGCGAACGCATCCGGAGAGCGCTCGCGCACCCCGTCGAGCACGATCCGGATCACCAGAACGTCACCGAGGTGGCGGAGCACGCCGCGCACCCCCGGGATGGCCCCGCTCGATGAGAAAACGTGCATGAGACTACCCGCAGCGGCAATTCGGCTTTCATCGTCGAAGTCTGGGTCTTCGACGATTCGCAGAACCGACTTCAGGTCCTGACTGAACCGCATCAGTGCAGGGGCCATCAGCTCGATGAAGCGCGCGCGCGACATATCACCTCGGAACCAGCGACCGGCCCCGCGGGCATGTTACTTCAACTCCGGTGGGTCCTGCGTCGGTTTCGATGATCTTGAACTCGACTCGGCGGTTTCTCTCCCATGCCGTTGCGTTGTGCTTGGGGTCGACCGGACAGCGTTCGCCGTAACCTCCGGAGCGGAGCCGCTCCTTGAGAACACCGCGCTCAATCAGGGCATTCATGACCGATTCGGCACGTGCTCGGGTGAGCTTGACGTTGTATTGATCGCTGCCTCGCTCGTCGGCATGGCCTTGGATCTCGACCAAGGTGATCTGGGGGCTGGCGTTCAGCGTTGCCGCGACTGCGTCTAGCAGTGGGAAGCTTCGCGCCTTGATGATCGCGCTGTCGGTCTCGAAGTAGACTTTCTCGAGGATGGTGATCTGCGTGTCTTCGAGGATCACCAGGCCCTTGTCCGGGCAGCCGTCCTCGTCCTCATGCCCGTTATACGTCTCGGGATCGTTCGGACAGGCATCGTCGACATCGAGGATGCGATCCCCGTCGTTGTCGACGTCAGGACATCCATCTTCGTCTTGGAACTTGTCGAAGTCCTCCGGATCGTTTGGACACAGGTCCTTCTCATCCGGGATTCCATCCCCATCGTTGTCCGGATCGGGACAACCATCGTCGTCTTGGAAGCCGTCGAAGTCCTCGGGCTCGTCCGGGCACTGATCCATGTCGTCAGGAATACCGTCGCCGTCGCGATCGCCGTCGCGCCCTTCGGGGCATCCGTCCTCGTCGCGATCGCCGTCATAGTCTTCCTTGACCAACGGACATGCGTCATCGACATCGAGAATGCCGTCACCGTCGTTGTCGAGATCGGGACAGCCGTCGCTGTCTTCGAAACCGTCTTTGTCCTCGGCGTCGTCGGGGCAGCCGTCGTCATCGTCGGCAATGCCGTCATTGTCGCGATCGCCCACTGCCGGCTCGTACATGAAGCCGAGGATCACGCGCGCGTCGGCCGCTTGGAACCCTGTCTTGGGAATCCCGGCTCCGCCTGCCGCGTAGAGGAAGCTCTTGTTGGTCACGAAGTACTTGAACCCGAGCAGCGCTTCCATCGACAGCGTGCCCTTGGTCCCGATTTCCTGGGCGATCTGCGTTCCGTAGAGTTCGAGAACGATGTCGAACGATTGCGCGACGCGGAACGCCGAGCCGAAGCCAAACGTGATCAAGTCGTTGTACGTGAAGCGTCGGCCTTGACCCTGGTCGACGGGATCTTCCGCGTTGAGCTCGCCGGGAGCGGGAATGGAGCTGCCATCCCAGATGAACGTCGCGCCCTGCCCCGAGTTCCAGCGGTAGCCGCCTTCGAGCGCAAGCCGGATCTTCTCGATCGGTTGGAACTCGAAGACGATCGTCGGCCAAAGTGAAAAGCCTGGTTCACCCGCGAACTGGGCCTCTTTGGCGGTTGGGAATCCGGCGCGCAATGTAACCGCGATCCCGGCCGGGTGCTCGCCGAGGTTCAAAAGGCGAGCCTTGAAGTTGATGGTCAGATCCCCAACGCCCTGGGAACGAAGGCCGCCTGCTTCCAGGTTATAGAGGCAGGTGTCGGAACCCTGAACGCAACTGCCTCCGCGATCCGGCGTCTGCACGGCATGACCACGAAAGAAGGTGATCGGAAGCGAGATGCCGACCACCAAGCGATCGATGATGCCGAAGTTGAACTTGAACGTCCCTGTGAACCCTTGGCGCGCGATGCGGTTCTGACTCGCGGCGTTTGTGGCCGCTTCGTTCGGGTCGTTGATGAAGCCGTTGTAGCGGAGGATGCCGAAGCCCGCGTCGAGCACGAGACCGAAGCTAAACTCCTTGTGCGGCATGACCTCGCTGCCGTTGACGCTGAAGTAGCCGCGGGTATCGACGGCCGGCCGGAACAGGTGCAAATCCATCCCGCCGGTCTGGAGGGTCGCGTCCTGCGCGGCCGCCCAACTAGGAAGCGCGGACAGCCCGAGCACGAGCACGGCTAGCCATGCCCCCCGCCGGGACGAATCCCTCCTGGACTGTGTTCCCCCAAACACCCATCTTCAGTGTGTCATGGCCGATGGCCATTAATCAACGATTCTGCGACCCTGGGCAGCTTTCGCCTGCCGAGTCAGCCGGCGCGCCTCCTGACGCTGCTTCGGCGTGATGCCCTGCACTTCCAAGACCACCGCCGCTTCGCGAAGCGCCCGCTCGAAGTCGCGTTCCTCGAGGGCGCGCTCCCCGTCGTTGATGTGGGACTGAACATATCGATAGCGGATCTCGCCGAACTCCGGGGTCTCGCGCAGCACGCTGTCCTCGGGAAGCTCCTGGGCGATCGCGTAGGCCCGATCGAACCGCTCGCGCGCAAGCGCCCTGCGGGCGCGAACGAGCTCCCTCTCCCACTCC
>JBATLA010000644.1:0-7179 GCA_049669945.1 Polyangiales bacterium
GCGCAAGAGCACACCGAGGGCAGGCCCCTTCCCGGTCCCCGGTTCTCAAACACGCGCGCGCCCGCATCCTGTGCGACCAGAACCCATGTCTTCGCCATGACTACCTCACTTATCGAGTTGTGAAAAACTTGGCGAGCTGCCTTGCGGTACGCAGCCCAGTGCGGATCCGCTCTTGTCGGGTGAGGCGCCTTTCCTCGCTGAGCTGGTCGAGTGCGAGCTGCATCGCGTCGAGAACGCGCTGGTGGCATGCCTCCACGTAGGCGGCGTCATTTGCAGCCTCGGGTCCGAAGCGCTCGAAGCAGATAGGCTCGAGCACGTCGATGAAGACGGGCACGGGCAAGGGGAGGAAGGGCGGCGCTCCTACAGTAAGTCCCCAAGGCACCGATACCGTGATCGGAAGGACATCCGTGCGCAGGAACCGATGTGTGCGTAGCAGGCGCGACAACCACCGCCCGTCGCTCACCACCCACCAGACGTCGTGAGAACCCGCCGAGACCACAGGGATGATCGGCACGCCCTCGCGCAGCGCAAGCCGCACATACCCGCGGCGGGGACCGAAGATAACGCGACCGCGGTCACGTGAGGGGCGAAATGCATCGAGGTCGCCGCCCGGATAGACCAGCACTTTGCGACCCGCAGCAAAAACGCGGTGCGCGTTTTCGGGGTTGGCGGCGATCGCACCCATGGCGGGTAGCAGCTGATTCGTCAGAGGAGCTTCCATCACGACCTGATGCGCAAGCGCATACGGGACGTCGTCGACCCCACGCTCGCGTATGAGGCCGACGGCCAAGATCCACGTGTCGGGGGTCATGAAACCACCGCTGTGGTTGCACACGTAGAGAGCCCCGCCATCCGGGATCTTGTCGAGACCGCGGACCCGAGGTCGGAACCAGTTCCAGAGGATTGGCCCAGCGATATCCGCGAAACGTTCGAGCACCTGCGGATCGCGATTGTCGAGCGAGTTGACGTCGTGGAACCCAGGTAGCCGCATCCAGAAGTGAACCACAGTATCGAGAGCGTAAGCCTTACCCGGCCCACTGCAATCATCTTGTGGTAAGAGCAGCCCGCGGCCGACGGAGACGACGTCGCATGCCGCGAACACCGCGCCGATCCCTGCGAGCTCTCGATTCACATCTCGGGTTCGTGACATTGTCATAACAACGTCCGGCAGCCCGTTTTCCTCGTGGTCTTTGGACGTGTTCTCATCGATACCTGTCCGCGAAACCGTTCGAGAGTCGGCGGAACGGGGCGAACTTCCGGCTGTTCGATTCCCACCGGCTCCACTACTCTGCCCGCGCTCAAGCTCGCCTGGGCACGAACATGCGCACGGGCTCAGCGTCGACCCTCCCTCGCTGGGAGGTCGCCTCGCCGTGATCGGCCCGAATTCGAGTTCCCGATCCAGACACGAAACGGCGTCGCAGAGCGGTCTCCATTCGAAGAACGTGTAGTCGTTGATGATGTCGTTGGTCAGGTAGAGACAAGGGTGGTCGTAAACTTCGATCATCTGACCTTCGATGCCGAACTCGTTCTTGATCCGCTCGACCACCGGGTCCGTGTCCCATTCATCGGGCGAGACGTAGTCAGCCAGGATACCGACAACGAGGTCGGTCGCGTGGCGCGCGACGCTGGAAGGGCTTTTGTAGCGACTATGCTCTTGCCGTCCGGCAACTCTGCCCCGGGAGCGTCATTCATGCTAGACCGCGACCAGACACTGCTCCCCAGCGAAGGACGTCCATGATGAAGAGTTCAAGTTCACGAATTGCGACGGTGCTCACGCTCTGCTCCGGCCTGGTTCTGTCAACCGGTTGTGTGAAGAAGTCGGAGTACGAAGCGCTGCAGGCGCAATACGAAGCGGCCCTTGCAAAGGAAGACAAGCTGACCAAGACGGTCGCGATGCAGGACGCCGAGATCAGCGCGCTCGAATCGGACTTCAACGCGCTCGCGGAGATCTTTGCTGAAGAGATCGAGAACCAGGAGCTTCAGCTCGAGCAGTTGGTCGACGGGATCGAGGTCGCGATTCCCTCAGACGTCATGTACAAATCCGGTTCCGCTAGCCCGGAGGTTGGAAGCGAAGGCCTCGAGTACGCCAAGAGGCTAGCTGAGTTCCTGGCGGAGAACGACTACTTCGTGAGCGTGGTCGGTCACACCGACAACCAGAAGATCTCACCGAAGCTCGCGAAGAAGTATCCGAGCAACTGGGAGCTGGCCGGGGCACGGGCCGCCGGAGTCGCACGCTTCCTCGTTACCAATGGTATGGACCCGACGCAGTTGGTTGCGTCCTCGAGGGGCAAGTTCGACCCCGTCGCCTCGAACGACACACCGGAAGGCCGCGCACAGAACCGACGCATTCAGATCATACTCCGATCGCTTCCGGAATAGTCGTTCGAGCTTGGTGCGAAGGCGCTAAATGTTGTGTCGCGTTGGGTACCGCGCGGAGAGGGTGTGCCTCCTCAGAACCTCGTCGACCGCACAATCGTTGACGTTTTGGATCGTTTCACCCTAGTGATACCGCATCAATCACTACCCGCGTTTGACAGGCCTGCGTTCGGCATCGTTTGCCCCGCCGGCTTCTTGCGCCACTCGATGCGGGCCCCCCGTTCCGCCAACTCATCTTGGATCTCGCCAAATACGCGCTGGTAGCGGTACCAGGGAATGGTCGTCCAGAGATGATGGACGAGATGGTAGTTCTGGCCGAGCAGCAACGCATTGAGAATGCGCCCCGGATAGACCCGTGTGTCGAGATAGCGCTCCTGCGATTCGTAGGGGTAGTGCGGCAGGAAATCGAACGCTAACGCCAAGGCCGCGACTGCGATGAGAGCGGGGCCCAACCAGACGATGGCAAGTGTCTCGAATGTTCCTGTTGCCGCAGCCACGATCATCGCACCGACCAACAAGCATTCCATCGCGCTGGCTTCAATGAGCTCCGAGCGGTCGCGCCACATCCGTCGGCCAAAGTACTGCCGCCGATATTCAAACACGATTGCCAAACACCACAAAGGCAACGCCCAGCGCGGACGCTGGTTGACGATCAGATCGGGATCGCGTTCGGGATCATTGGTGTGCGAATGATGTTCATAATGAACCGCACGAAAAAGGGGCATCGTGACCGTGAGCGGAAGGGCGGAGAGTCGCCCGAGCAGATCATTGATGAAACGTGATTCGTGTGCGGTGCGATGCATGCTGTCGTGCATCACCGTGAAGAGGAGATAGATTGACGCGGCGTTGATCGCAATGGTTGCCCATGCTGGAAGCTGACCCAAGAGATATCCTGAGGTTCCAGATGCCAACCCGCCCAGCGCAACGACGAAAAGCCAGCACGTGGGATTCTTCAGCGTCCCGGACGGCGCGCCAACCCACTCTCGTTGAACCTTGATCCTAGGCAATGCCATCTGAGTGGATCCGTCGGATTGCGTCATAGCCCTGACCTTTCATGAGCACTGTTGGCTCTGCAGCACGTTGAGCACGGGTTCAAAAGCAGAGATGAAAAAATCGACCAGCTGATCGGGAGACGCGCCGCCAGTCACCGTCCATTCGGCGCAGGCGTTTTCGACCAGGCTCACCCATCCATAAATCGCGATCTGGGAGAGGGCGGAGGGCTGACGGACGCCGAGACGTTCGAGGATCCGGCTCATCGAGGACACACGCACGCGATCGAGGAGCTCGTTCACCTCGGTATCCGAGCCAAGGCCTCCCCGAACGAGGGCCGTGTAGATCGTGCCATGTTCCTGCACGTAGCCGACAAAGCGCCTCACCATCACACGGAACGCTTCGTCAAACGGTTGATCGGCGGGCGGCTCGGTGATCGCGATGACCTCGTCCGTCACGGCGCGGACGGTCTCCATGTAGAAGCCGCGCTGGTTTCCGAAATAGTGATAGAGGAGCCCCTTCGAGACGCCCGCGCGTTCGGCGATCGCGTCCATCGGCATGGCCTCATAGCCGTGCTCGGCGAAATGCTGCCGGCCAAACGCCAGCAGCTGCTCCCGTCGGGCTTCGGTCGTCATCCGCCTGGGGCCAAGGTCCATCGTGGCCGAGTATGTACATTATTGACGATTCGTCAATAATGGTTTTCGCGTCGATTCCTTCTGGTGGCCGGCGCCCGAAGTGCAGTGGGCACGCAGATTATTCGCATTTGCGGGGGATTGTCGGGCGCGCCAAGGCCCCAATTTGCTGCGTTTTCTCGCAGATCCGCGGGTGCCGAAGACTGGTACGAGGATCGCATGCATCCCTTGGTGGAGGTTCGCCATGGGACACATGAGCCAACTCAAGGAGGAGTATCGGGCGCTGATGGACCGTCTCGACCATCACGCGGTCGCCATGCCGAGGCCGGAGGATCAGCGCGCCCTCGAAGGCTGGCGTGAGTTGCTCGAGGTCATGTACACGCCGGAGGAGGCGGAGCTCGCGTCGCGGATGCCGATGGTGCCCACGTCGCTCCGCCGCTTGGCCCGGCGCTACGACATGCCCGAAGAGGAGCTGAAGCAAAAGCTCGAGCCGCTGTGCGACAAGGGGTTGATCATGGACCTCGTCAGCCCGAAGACCGGCGAGGCCAAGTACCTCCTTGCTCCGCCCGTCGTTGGCTTCTTCGAGTTCTCGATGATGCGAGCACACGACATGTTCGACAAGTTGGCCGTCGCAAAGGCCATGGACGCCTACATGCACGGCGACGACACCTTCGCGCGAGAGGTGTTCGGTAATGACACCGTCGTCGGACGCGCCATGGTGCACGAGGACGTGCTGGCCCAGGGCATTCCCGAAGTGCTGGACTGGGAGCGCACGACCAGGCTCATCGAAGAATCCGATCAGATTGCCGTCTCGCACTGCTACTGCCGGCACAAGGCCGAGCATTTGGGCAAGGCGTGCGACGTTCCTCAGGAGATCTGTCTGTCGCTCAACGGCGGCGCAAATTTCGTCGTTCGGCGTGGCTTCGGCCGCCCCATCGACAAGCAAGAGGCGCTGAGCATCGTGAAAAAAGCGCGGAAGCTCGGGCTGGTCCAAATCGCCGACAACGTGAAGAACGAGCCTGCCTATGTGTGCAATTGCTGCGCGTGTTGCTGCGGGCAGCTTTCGAGCATCAACGACTTCGGGCTCAAGGCCGTCAACCCGAGCGGCTTCGAGCCGGCGTACCACCCCGACGACTGCAAAGGGTGCTCGCGCTGCTCTCGGGCATGTCCCATCGCGGCGATCACGATGGCACCGGCGCGCACCGGAGGGCAACGCAAGAACGAGCTGCGCCCAGTCTTCGATTCGGAGCTCTGCATCGGGTGTGGCGTTTGCGCCACTACCTGCAAGCAGGATGCGATCAGCATGGAGCGGCGGGAGAAACCAAGCCACGTGCCCGAAAACACGATCGAGCGTGTCGTGCGCCAAATGCTCGAGCACGGTCGCCTGGCCGATCTTCTCTTCGACGAGAGCGAGAGCCGTGGCGCGGCGTTCCTCAACCACGCGGTGCAAGCGATCACCAAGCTGCCTCGCGCCCAGCGGGTGCTCGCTTCCGATCAGGTGAGGTCGCGCTTCGTTCAATTTGTGCTGAAGAACGCGCCCGCCATCGAGGCCTAGGCTCCCCTCTGAGCAGGAGCGGAGATGAGTATTCTAGAGCGAAACGAACTTACGGTGGCAATGGCCATTGCCGACCGCATCAAGGAGCTCATTGTCGGGCTGCGCCGTGAACGCATCAGCGAGTTGATCCGGCAGCATCTCCTGCAGTTTCGCTTGATCGACAGCACGGGCAGGTGGCAAGCGGAGGAGTTGGCGGCACTCGGCGACTGGCTCCTCGGCGAGGAGCTGGACACGGACGACGCGCTCGATCTAGTCGACGAAGCGGCTCGCTGCGCTGGGGCCAACGCGTACCTGACTGAGTTTCTGGATCGGGCGAAAGGCGAGGATTTCGATCGCCTGTACGAGAAGATTGAAATGGAAGGAGGGAGGGTTCTGCCCTCGGTGGTGACGTATGCGTTGCTGCTCGAACGCCTGACCCAAGCGATGCGCAGCGACTGGAGGCTCATCAGAGCCTGCCGAGAGATTTGGATGAGAGCCCGAGACGCGGAGGGCATGAATAGCTACTTGACAATCTTCGAGCGCACCAAGGTCCTTTCGATTGACGTCGCGATCAACCGGGTTCTCGATTTTCACGAGTCGGGTACCGTGGATCCAGAGTTCACGAGAGTGCTGCTGTCGGTGAACATCATCGAAGCGATGCTCGAAGACCTCCGGCTCGGCAATCGGGATAACGCGATGAGCGCGTGGCCGCTGGTGAAAGACCGGCCCGGCTCATGGGATCGCCAGCCGAAGACGCGCGCGGTAGCGGCGCGCTGGTCGGAGGACAGGAAGGCGATTTCGCTGAGCTTCGCGCTGCCGCGCAGGTGGGCGGATTTGTATGCGACCTGGAATCTGGCGTTTGTCTCTCACTACGGTGATTTCCCGTATCTGATGACGAAGCTGCTCATTCCTCAGGTGAACGGCTATCAAGATCGCCCGGAGGAGTACATCTACAACCGCGTCCTGGCCTTGTACTGCCAACTACAATACACGGGGTTTGGGCGTATCGATCTTGCGCGGCAGGGTCACGATGCGATCGATTGGCACGACGAGGCGCTCACGAAGCTCTGGAGCAGCGTCAACCGGGAAAGCGCCGCGAAGTACTCAGAAGCCGTCGAGCAGCTGGAGCGCGCAGAGCTCCTTGGTTTTCTCGGATAGTCGCCTCTCGTTTCTGAGAGGCGTGGTCTCAATAACGGACTCTACCTCTTCGCATTTGGGAGGTCGATGTTGAGGGCCACCTGAGCCGATGTCGACGCGATCGTGGCGCTCGATGCCCCGGACGCGATCTTCATGGCCCAACACCGAAACCCCGCGGTCGGTCACGCTGAGATCGAGACAGCCTACCGTGACGTCTTCGCGATGATCCGGCTCGACATCAAGTTCGAGATCGAGGAGAGCAGCGACTGGGGGATCGGCCGGTACCTCTTCTCAACCACCCAGCCGCCCCGGAGCTGACGATGAAAGCGTGGAGACTGTACGAACCTGGCGGGCCGGGCGCCTTCGTCCTCGAAGACCTCCCTACCCCTGAGCCGGAGCCGGGCCGGGTGTTGATCAAGATCGAGGCTTTCGGACTCAACCGCTCCGAGTGGTTCACGCGGATCGACGAGTCGCCCAGCGTGAAGCTGCCGCGGGTGCTCGGCATCGAGT
>JBATLA010000645.1:0-2382 GCA_049669945.1 Polyangiales bacterium
CTGTCGCTGCAGCCCGTCGCAGCGAGCGCCGCCGCGGCCACGATCCCCAACCAAAAAGTCTTGCGATTGTTCATTGAATCTCCTCCGACCTGTCTAAGTTATGTCTAGGTCTTGTCCAGCTTTCTACTGTCTCCTTCGAAAGCGTCAATCGCCCAGGAGCAATTTTTCTGATTTTGGGGGTTGATCGCGTAGATCACCGCGGATAGACAGCTCTTAGACAGATCCTGAGCAAAGTGGCGGACCAAGCAAGATATCGCGTCGGAATGGTCGCGAAAATGACCGGCCTTTCGACCCACACCCTCAGGATGTGGGAGAAGCGCTACGCCGCTGTGCTGCCCAAGCGAACCGAGGCCGGCGGCCGCCTCTACAACGACGCGGACGTCGGGCGCCTTCGCTTGCTCCACACGCTTGTCGAAAGCGGTCACTCGATCGGTGGCATCGCGAAGCTCCCCGATGTCGACCTCCGTCACATGGCGGCGTCGTTTCCGGCCCCGTCGGCGCACGGACCCGCATCGCACCACTTACCGGAGGTTCGCGTGCGTGTGATGGCCGCGATCGAGCGGCTCCGTGTCGACGAGGCCGAGCAACTTCTGTCGCGCGCCGCGTTGAGCACAGAGCCTGTCGAGTTTCTGAAGACCATCGTGGGTCCGATCCTCGTCGAGGTCGGTGAGCGCTGGGAAAACGGAGACCTGCGTATCGCGCACGAACATGCATGCTCGACGGTCATGCGGGGTCTGCTCTTTTCGTTGATGCGGCTCTACCCAGCCAACGATTCGAGACGGCGAGTAGTCGTTGCGACACCTGCCAAAGAGGACCACGAGCTCGGCGCGTTGATGGTCGCGATGCTTGCGGCGATGCATGGTTGGAGCGTGCTCTACCTCGGGCCGAACCTGCCGGCCGAGGAGATCGCCTACGCCGTCCGTGATACCGACGCCGAGCTGCTGCTCCTTTCGGTCACCAACCTCAGCGCGCAGGCATCGCGAGCCGAGATCGCAGCCATCGAAAGAGAGGTCCCCGCCGACGTGAAGATCCTGGCTGGCGGAAGAGGCGCAACAGTTGCCTCGGGCAGCCGGGTCGAGGTTCAACAGGACCTGGAGGTCGCTTCGGCGACCCTCAGTCGATAACGGCGGGCCCGGCCTCGGGCAGAACGGAGTCGCGGGTCGCGCCCTTGATCACCTTTTGGGCGAGGGTCGCGAGGCTTCGGGCGCCGCTCTTCTTGAGGAGCGAGCGAATCTGTGCCTTCACGGTGTTCTCAGCAACCCCGAGCGCGTCCGCTAGCTCCTTGCGGGAAAGCCCGTCGACCGAGAGCGTCAGAAGCTCGGTTTCACGGCGGGTTAGTTTGAGCTGGCGGGCGAGATGCTCGATGCGCTGGCCGATGGCCGCGTCGTCGACGCGCTCCTGCGCGAGCGACCTCTGGATGAAGGGGTTGAGATTGTCCGCCGACGCGGGCTTGCAAACATACTCGCCCCGCATGGTCTGAACTTTGTTAACTACATCACGATTGAGCTCGCCCGTGAGGACGAGCACGGGGAGCCCGCCGTGCGATTGGCGAATCTCCGAAAGGAGATCGAGCCCATATCCGTCGGGCAGGATCAGGTCGAGGACCACGCCGGTCCACTCCTCGTGGGCCTGGAGCTGCTCGCGCGCTGCGGCCATGCTGTGAACGACCTCGACGGGCCCATGACGCCCGAATGTACGCGCGAGCGTGCGCGCCAATGTCGGTTCGTCCTCGACGATTAAAAAGCCACCCGGCATGCGCGGTAAGCTACCCCAGTTGACCCGTCCGGTGGGTTTTTTTTAACCCCGATCGCTGCTCAGCCGGGCTTGCTCATCGAGAATGCTTTGCGATTTCAGATGTTTGCCAGCCTAGGCCGCCTGGGTGAAGCCAGGGCGGGATGCTCAGCCCGGCGGGCGAGAAATGGCAACGACTTGACGGGACGTGCTACCGCCTTTTGAATGAACCGAGCGCTATGTACGCGGTGGTGATCACCGATGAGGGGGGCGTACGGCGGAAGCTCGACTTTTCGAAGCCGGAGCTGACCGTTGGACGTGTTCAGGGCAACGACATCGTCTTGGCGAAACGGAACGTTTCCAAGCAGCACGCAAGGCTGACCCTGAAAGACGACCAGGCAGTCGTCATGGACCTGAACAGCACGAACGGGACATGGGTCAACGGTCGCAAGATCACTTCGCCTTATCCACTCAAGCAGGGCGACAAGATCTACATCGCCGATTTCATCCTCACGCTCGAGCCGGCCAACGACGCCGCGCGCGCGAGCTCGGCTCCGCGCGTATCCGAGCCACCGCCTCTTCCGCCGAAACAAGAGGTGCCGCAGAGCTCGGTACCGATTCGCCGAGCAACGGCCCCTCGTCGGCCTCTGC
>JBATLA010000646.1:0-3303 GCA_049669945.1 Polyangiales bacterium
GGCATACGCCGAGCGCCACCCCCCAGCCTCGCCACCAAGTCCCGCCGGGAGGGTCGGCGCGAAGAACGCCGAGGGTCGCGAGCACGAGCGTCACGCTCATCAGAATCGGGTGGCCCATGTTCAGGACAGAGCCCCCAACGAACGTCGCGTCACCAAGAAAGCCCGCGTGGTCGAGCGCGTAGAGCGAATCGAACTCCGAGACGAACTCGTAGATCGCGAAGCTTGCCAGCACGAAGAATGTGAGGGTCAGCCAAGCGAGCGCCCTGCCCCACCAACGGCGGGTGAGGAGCAGGAGTCCGACCAAGCCGAGCACGGTCAGCGCGACCGATGCATCGGCCAACACGCCACGCAGATCGACGACGCGCACGGCGAGGTGTTTCTCTCCGAGCAGCAAGACGCGCGTGATCCACGGCGCCCCGAGACACACCGCGACGACGAGCCACCAGGTCACCCTTCCGTCCCGATTCTGGTGTTCCGTTTCGATGACGGGCAGTTATGGACTATGCAGTGCGCATGGCAAAGGGTTTTGCGCCAGCCGCCGAACGAAACTGCGGCCCAATTCTAGAGGTCCTTGGGCGCGTATTGCCGACCAGCGGGACCGTGCTCGAAATCGCGAGCGGTACGGGTCAGCACGCAGCGTTCTTCTCCGAGCACCTTCCGACGCTCTGCTGGCAACCGTCCGACACAGCGCCAGACGCTCTTCGAAGCATCCGGAGTTGGGTAACCGAAGACGAACGGGACAACCTGCTTCCACCGCTCGAGTTGGACGTGCGCTCGGAGTCCTGGCCAGTCGCGACAGCCGATGCCGTCCTCTGCATCAACATGATTCACATCTCCCCTTGGGAATCGAGCGAGGCGTTGTTCGAAGGCGCGCAGAGGCTTCTCTCTCGGACCGATCCGCTGATCACGTACGGACCGTATCGCGTGCACGGCGAGCACACGGCGCCGAGCAACGCGGCGTTCGACGAGAATCTCCGCTCCCGCAACCCGCGCTGGGGCGTTCGAGACATCGACGAGCTCGAAGCGCTCGCGCGCCGAACGGGGTTCTCCCTCGAAGAGCGCGTCCCGATGCCGGCCAACAACATGACCTTGGTCTGGAGACGGTTGGGCTAGCCCGACATGCCGACGAACGACGGCTGCACGAACAGCGTCACGAAGTAGATGACAAAGACGACGATGAGGATGAGGCCACGCTTTGCGCCGATCTCGTTCGCTTCGTTGAGCGCCATGAAAAGTAGCAAGAGCGTGGCTCCCAGCATGATCGGAAAGTCGCGAACCACGACCGAGCGGGACACGGTGCCAGGCGCGATGATGCCAGGCAGCGCGAGCACGCCGAGCAGGTTGAAAATGTTCGATCCGACGACGTTGCCGACGGCAATGTCTTGCTCGCCGCGCCGAGACGCGGCCACGGAAGCCGCGAGCTCAGGAAGGCTCGTGCCGAGCGCGACCAGGGTGAGGCCGACCACCAACTCGCTCACGCCGAGCGAGAGCGCGAGCTCCACTGCCCCCCACACCAGGACACGGGAGCCGACCAGCAGGAAGATCAGCCCAATGACGAACGACAGGACCGCCTTGCCGGTGGGGAGCGAGTCGGGGATGTCGTCCTCCGCGAATACGGGGTCCGGCGTATCCGAGCGCTCCTTGGCGCCCTCGACGCTGAGCCAGGCCAACATCGCAATGAGCCCCGCCATCAGGATCAGCCCCTCGGCGCGGCTGAGGTTCCCATCCCAAAGGAACCACCAAGACACCGCCATGGCGAGGAAGAGAATCGGAATCTCCCGTACGAGAAGGCGGGAGTGAATACCCAGGGTGCCGACCATGGCAGACGCCCCGAGCACGAGCGTGACATTCGTGATGTTCGACCCGATGGCGTTGCCGATACCCATTTCGACGCTGCCCGCCGCCGCCGCCATTCCTGAAACCAACATCTCCGGCGCCGACGTACCAAAGGCGACGACGGTCAAACCGACGACGACTCGGCTGACGCCCCAGTTGCGCGCGAGACCGGCCGCTCCGTAGACGAAACGATCTGCGCCCCAGACGACCGCGACGAAACCCACGATTACCGCGGCAATGGCGTAGAACAGCGTCAGGACGACCTCATCGGGGGCTCAGGCGAAAGTCGAGTGTTGCGCAGGACCGCGCATGCGCAACCAACATGCAGATCGCGCTGGCAAAAGCACCCCGCGGGGCGCTATACCCTCCTGGACCCACGGGAGGGACGAGCATGGGCGAGCGGCTGCAGGGCAAGGTGGCGATCGTGACGGGAGCAAGCCGAGGAATCGGCGCAGCGATCGCCGCGTACATGGCCGAAGAGGGGGCCAAGGTGGTCTTGGTCTCCCGAAAGATGGAAGGACTCGAGGCGGTCGCCAGCGAGATCCGCGGGCTGGGGGGCGAGGCAACGCCGATCGCCTGCCATGTAGGCCATCGCAGCCAGCGCGAAGAGATGCTCGAGCAGGCGCTGAAGGAGTACGGTCAGGTCGACATACTCGTGAACAACGCAGCGACCAATCCGCACTTCGGCCCGATGCTCACCATCGACGAGGGCGCCTGGGACAAGACCTTCGAGGTCAACGTGAAGGGCTACTTCGGAATGATCCAACTCGTTGCGGGTCACCTTCAGCAGCGCAAGGCGAAGGGCTCCATCGTGAATGTCGCCAGTGTCGTCGGATTGATGGCAGCACCGATGCAGGGCGTGTACGCAATGACCAAATCCGCGGTGATTTCCATGACCAAGACGCTCGCCATGGAACTCGGCGCCGCCGGCATCCGCGTCAACGCCATCGCACCCGGCCTGGTGGAGACCAAGTTCGCACAGGTGTTGGTCGACAACGACGAAATCCGCAGCAGCATCGTCAACAGAACGGCGGCAGGCCGCGTGGGGCAACCGCGCGACATCGCCGGAGGCGCGGTGTTCTTGGCTTCCGATGAATCGGACTACGTGACGGGGGATGTCATGGTGATCGACGGCGGTTGGACACTCGCATAACCGGAGGGGGCGGATGATTGGAAAGCCGCCACCGAGCCCTCCGGGGGTCACGCGCAAGCTGGACTTGGTCGAGCTGCGAATGGGCAATCTGCGCCGCGAGCTCGATGCGGAGTTAGAGCCAAGGATCCGCGCGGCGATCCTGCATCACATGGGCTCCCTCTACGAGCACGACCTCGGGCGCTCCTCTGACGCGCGCGACTGCTACGCCCGCGCGCAGGTCGAGGCGCCCGCGTTTCAGCCGGCGGCTATCGCGACACTACGCATCGCCGAAAGGGAGGCAGACACGGGCCAGATCGAAGCGCTCTGCACGACGC
>JBATLA010000647.1:0-2803 GCA_049669945.1 Polyangiales bacterium
CGACAGCACTTGGCCGAGACGTGCTCGAGGTCATCCGCTGGCACATCGATCAGGGATATGCGGGGCCACAGTTCCTGTTCAGCCAGGATGGGACGTTCCCTAGGCACCTAGACAGCCACAAGAGACCGCTGCGCACCGTACAGAAGGCGCTAGGGCTCCCGCTGTTGTCTCATCACCAGATCGGCCGACATTCGATGGCGAGCCAAGCCGCTACCGATGGTCAACCGATCAAAGCGATCCAAGCCCAGCTTGAGCATCGCTCAGCGCAGAGCACGGAGGTGTATGCACACCTTGGCAGCAGCGCTCAACTGCGTCTCGTGAAGGCGCTCGAACCGGCTTCACCGCCACATCGTGGTCAATATTTGGTCAACGAGAGCCAAAATCGAAAATCGTGAAACGCGTAACCACTCGAAATCACTGGTCGGGGCGACTGGATTCGAACCAGCGACCTCATGCTCCCAAAGCATGCGCACTACCAGGCTGTGCTACACCCCGTGACCCGATTGGGTAGCCGATGGCTAGGGGTTTCGCAACTCCCGAAGCAAGGGCACGAGCTTTGCCGCAGCCTCGGCGCGGTGACTGATTTCGTTCTTGGTTTCGGGATCGAGCTCTGCCATCGTTTCCGTGTAGCCATCGGGGATGAACAGCGGGTCGTAGCCGAACCCATGAGTCCCTCTCGGCTCGTAGCCGATCTGACCATCGCAAGCGCCATCCGCTGCCGCGAGCTCCCGCCCATCCGCGGCGACGACCACGATGGCGCAACGAAACCGCGCCTTGCGGTCTGCTTCCGGCACCTCGCGGAGCTCCTCGAGGAGCTTCTCGTTGTTGCGCGCGTCGGTGGCGCCCTCCCCTGCGTACCGCGCGGAATGAACGCCGGGGCGTCCTCCAAGCGCGTCGACCTCGAGGCCGCTGTCATCTGCCAGGCACGTCACGCCTGCAACTGCAGCGATCTCGGTCGCCTTCTTGCGCGCGTTCCCTGCGAACGTATCGCGGTCCTCCACCACGTCGACCTTCTCGGAGAGCGTATCCATCGTTGCGAGCTCGAGGCCAGGCACTTTCGCGAGAAGTCGCTTGTACTCACGGAGCTTTCCCGCGTTCATCGTGGCAACGAGGATCCGCATCACGGCAGCAAGCGGTCGATGTCGATGTCCAGCTCGCCAAGGACACGACGCTGTTCGGCGACGAGGGCAGGCATCGCCCCGAGCGCCATGTCGATCATCTGGTCGAGCTTGTCGCGCATGATGGGAGCGCCTTCGGCAGTACCCTGCACCTCGACCACCGCGCCTCTCGGCGTACCGACGACGTTGAGGTCGACCTCCGCATCCCGATCTTCCGTGTAGCAAAGGTCCAACATGGGCCGGTCTTCGAGCAAGCCCACGCTGATCGCGGCGATCGGTTCGCGAAGCACACCCTTGCCGACCAGCCCTTTGGCACGAACGTGATCGAGCGCGATGGCCGTAGCCACCATCCCGCCCGTGATAGACGCCGTCCGCGTTCCACCGTCGGCATCGAGTACGTCGCAGTCCACCGTAATCAGTCGCTCGCCGAGCTTCTTGAAATCGACCGCAGCTCGCAGCGCACGTCCCACCAAGCGCTGAATCTCCGTGGTCCGGCCGTCGACTTTGCCGCTGCGCCCATCGCGACGATTCCGCTCGGGATTGGCACGTGGATGCATCGCGTACTCAGCGGTGAGCCAGCCCTTGCCCGAACCGCGCATCCAATCCGGCACGCCCTCGGACACCGAGGCCGCAATCAGCACAGTGGTCCCGCCACAGCGATAGATCACCGAGCCCTCGGGATTGCGCTGCACGTTCGCTTCAATGGAAACCGGTCTCAGCGCGTCGTAAGAGCGCCCGTCTGCTCTGCTCATCCAACCCTCCGCACGGGCGAACCACTAGTCGCTCGGGCGGCAGCAGGCAACCAAATCTCGAAGGTAGTGCCTTGTGGATGCCGGGGCTTGCAGGCGATGAGCCCGCCATGAGCAACCACGATCTGCTGGGTGAGGGGCAGTCCGAGCCCGGTCCCCCGCTCCTTGGTCGTGTAGAACAAGTCGAACACGTGCTCGCGCTCTTCTTGCTCGATGCCCGCGCCCTCGTCGTGAACCTGAATGCGGACGCCATCCTCGTAGCGTGTTGCTTCGACCTTCGCGACGCCGCCGTCGGGCATTGCCTCGCGGGCGTTCCGCAACAAGTTGAGGAGCGCCTGCCGAAGCTGCGGCTCGTCCATCGCGACTTCGGGCAACTGTGCGCCGAGATCGAGCCGAAGCTCGACGCCCGATGCGTCCATCTCGCGACGCACGAAATCTGCAAGATCATGGATGAGATGGGTCGGGTCCTCGGGTGTCAACGAAGGCTCGGGAAGCCGCGCGAGTCGAAGGTACTCCTCCGTGATGCTCTCGAGGCGCTCGAGCTCTTGATGGATCGACTCGAGGAGCCGCTGACTCTCCGTTCCTGCGCCCTCCATTTCGTCGCCGAGCATGTCCACGTTGAGCCCGATGCTCGACAACGGATTTCGAACTTCGTGGGTGACATGTGCTGCCATGCGGCCGATCGCGGCGAGTCGCTCGGTTTGAATCAACCGCGATTTCGTGGCGACCGCTTCCGACACGTCATCGGCGACCACCAGAACGCCGCGGACCCGCTCCTGCCCGGGTTCGTCTCCAAACGGGGTCACCAACACATCGACCAAGTGCTCGGTGAAGCCCGACACGCGCTCGCCTTCGAGGGTGACCGCCGCGCCGCCTTCGGCCACTTCCTCGATGGCCCGGGCGAGCGCGGGAAAACGCCGAAGCAGCGACGTATCC
>JBATLA010000648.1:0-9064 GCA_049669945.1 Polyangiales bacterium
GCGGTCGCCGCTCGACCCACGTACGCGCAAGGCCATGTGACTCGTGGGACGATCCTCCGTCGGCTCGGTCGCTATGAAGAAGCCCTCAAAGCCTTCGAGCGAGGCATCCAATTGGTGCCCGAGGACGGGCGCGCGTACGGATTGGCAGGGGCCGTGCTTCTTCGGCTCGACCGGCCGAAGAAAGCGATCGCGTATTTGCGCAAGGCCACGCAACTCGAGCCCCAGGACAAGAACCACTGGCTCAATCTCGGGGTCGCGTACCGCAAGGCCGACGACAACGACGCCGCCATCGCCGTGTACGAGAAGGCACTCGGCTCCCACCCGAACGACCCTCAACTCTTGAACAACCTCGGGGTCGCCCTCCGAAAGGCCCGACGCTACGGCGACGCCATCAAGGCGCTCGAGCGAGCCGTCGATGCGGATCCCTATGATCCAGCGTCCGCGCGCAACCTCGCGATCGCGTATCGAGGCGCCAAGCGATACAAAGACGCAATCCCGATCTACATCAAGGCGCTCGAGCTCGGAGATGGGGGTCCTCCCGACCTGCTGTTCGACCTCGCTTCTTGCTACGAAAAAACGGGCGAGACCGAGATGGCGATCAAGACGTTCGAGGCCTACATCCGTGCGTTTAAGAAGAGCGACCCCGCCGCCGCGGAGCAAGCAGAGCGCGCTGTCAGCAACCTCGAGAAGAAATAGCGAAATCAGAGAGCAGCGCGATCGCGGCATTGTGGCCGGCGGCGCCAATCACGGAGCCCGCTGGATGGCACCCAGCGCCACAAGCGTAGAGGCCCGCCAACGGAAGCCGGTATGGCAAACGGTCGGCGAAACCAAAGCTATTGTCGACGTGGTGGATGTGGCCTGCGGTGATGCCGAAGTGCTCCTCGATCTTCGGGGGGGTCAGCGTGAATACGTCCTCGACCAACGCCGACGTACCCGGGGCGAACCGGTCGCAAATCTCGAGCAGCCGGGCGACGAATCGCCCTTCCTCCTCGGGCCATGACGTATCAGCAAGCTCGTACGGCACCCACTGACAGAACAACGCCGCGCTGTGCCGCCCGCGCTCGTCTTGCAGTGACGGGTCGAGGGTCGTGTGGATGTACCACTCGATGGACGGATGCTCCGGCAGCCGTCCTGCTTGGCATTGGGCGAACGCCTCTTGCAGCGTGGCGCGGGTGCGGTGCTCGGGAAGTAGGTGAATCGTCGCGCGGTGCTGACCTTTGTGTTCGGGCAAGCAGGAGAACGTCGGCAGGTCGCGAAGACACAAGTTGACCTTGATGCTCGTGCCGGGAAGCCGATACCGATCGACGCGCTCGGCGAGATCTCCGGGACACGCGTCGCCAAGCATCGACACCATGCGAAACGGATCGGCGTTGACCATCACGGCCTCAGCGCGGTGGACACCGCCGGTCTCCGTGGACACGCCCGTCACCACGCCGCCTCCGAGCTCGATCGACGCAACCTTCGTATCGAGCGCGATTTCTGCGCCAGCCTTCCGCGCTGCGTCCGCCAAGACCCGAGTAACCGTCCCCATTCCGCCGCGGACGACCATCCAGGTGCTGTCGCTGCCGGGTAGGCGGCACATGTTGTGCGCGAGGAAATTCATCCCGCCGCCCGGCGTGTTTCGGTCACCGCAAAGGCCGGTGAAGCCGTCCGTAACCTCGTACATCGACTGGAGCAGCTCGCTCTCGAAGCCGAAGCGGTCGAGGTAGTCGCCAACGGAGCCACGGCACAACGCGACGAACGCGTCCCGTAGGCCGGGTCGCACATGGCGTTCCGCGGTTTGTTCGATCGAGAGCGGCGCCTGTAGCCATGTGGGACCGATGTCTCGTCGAAGCATGGCAAGCTCGGCCCGTAGCGCCCGGTCTGCGTTTGCATCACGGGACGAAAAGAAGCGAGCGAGTTGCACGTCGGAGCTAGCGGCGTCGGCCCCGATCAGGAGGTAGCGACCTTCCGTCGTCGGTAGGAAGTAGTGCGGGTCGCGTCGAAGCAGCGGAAACGACACGTCGAGCTCCCGCATGAGCTCGGGCGGCATCAATCCGAGCAGATAGGCGCCAGTCGATTGACCAACGTTGGGCGCGTTCGCAAAGGGGTATTCCGTGCGGCAAGCACCGCCCACCTGATTGGCCGACTCGAGGACGCGAATGCGGAGCCCGGCGCGGGCGAGCATGGTAGCCGCGACCAAGCCGTTGTGGCCCGCACCGACGATGAGCACATCTACGGGGGCGGACATCGTCCTACCTCACGAAGAAGCTCAAGCCTGCCTCGATGGTCCATGCGTAGTTGGGGGCGTCGTCCGGCATCCGGAAGTATCGCATCCAACGGCCTCGGGCCTCGACCCCCATCCAGTCCAAGAAGGAGTACCCAAGCCCGAAGAGGGCGCCAATCGTGCCTGCCCCCTCGGCGTACGTCGGCAGCGGAACCTTGAGATAGCCGCCGGTGAACGCTCCAGTAATGCGAAGCTTCTTGATGTTGGGCTTGAGCGCGATCATCCCGCCGCCACCGATGCCGGGGTCGTCGAGAGGCCAGCTCTTTCCAAGCCACTGGAAGTACGCCCCAAGGTGAAGCGGCCCGGCGACACGCGCCGAGCCGTCGATCCAGAGGGTCGGCTGCCACTTGCGGTTCCCGGCGAACTTCGCCGTCGTCCCACCGAACAGAATGTCGAACGCGGCCAGATCCGAGTCCGCCCGCGCGGGACTCGAGCCGAGCGCGCCGAGACAGATCGCCAAAACGACCATGGGCGCGAATCGCTTCACGCCCATGTCTGTTATCACAAGTGCCGGTGGGCCCCGTAAAAGCTGCGGAGCCCCGGTCGGCTCAGCCGATGGTCGCCTGAACGATGACGTCCGCGACGCCGAATTTCTTGAGGAAGTCCGAGCGACCTTCCTTCATGTGGTGGACCCACTGCTGGTAGTCGTCATTGCGGTTGCGGGCATCGTAAAAGCGCCGCGGTTCGAGGATCTCGGCCGGCACCTTGCCAACGAGGTCCGCGTTCTCCGGAGCGTCGACGTCGACGATCTCGTAGCCGAAGTCGGGATCCTTCTTCCACTTGATCTTCTCGCTGAGGAGCGCCTCGAGCATGGCGCTCGAGTGACGGATCTTGATGTTGAGTGCTTTGCCATCTTTCACGTCATTCGCCTCACCGCCAATGTAGCCTGTGTTCATCAGCCACATGGTGACCCCGGGCATGGTGGCTGCGAGCTCCGCGAAGCGCTTGGCCTGAAGCCCATGCTTCGCCGGAAAGAACGGCTGGGTGAATGGCGAGCGCGTCTTGCCGCGCTCCTTGCCGGCGGCGCTGGTCTTCGAGGTCTCGCCGAGCATGAAGTAGCCAGCAGCCTGCTCAGGCGAGGTGAACCGAATGATCCCCGGCGTCGCAGCGTCATAGCCTTCGTCGCGATTGAGGATCCCCATTGACTTCACCTGCGGGATGTTCTCCAGGTCGGCTGCGTCTGGGATCGAGCTGAGCGGCACGATCGAACGGCCGTTCTGGGTCCACATGACGAAGTCCCACCCATCGGCGGGGATGCCGTGGCTGTCGACGAGATCGTCGATCTTCACCTCGCCTGCGATGTACTTGTCGACGTTGGCCTGGTTGGCGCCGGTCGCGATGAGAATGTCACGAAGGCGCTTCACGTCGTCGGTCGAAAGCGCGCCCTTGGTGAAGTGGAACGTTCCATCCGCCTCCAGGAAGACGTTTTCGACCCAGGCATCGGGACCATTTGTCGCCTCGTAGAGGACGGGCTCTGTCTTGAGCGAGAGGCCGTCTGTTTTTGCGAAGCAGCCGTTCTCGGTGATCGACAGTGCGCCGTGTGGCCACAGCGACACCATGTCGTCCTGAATCGGCTCGGTGAGGTCGCCCTGCTTCGAGAAGGTCGTCGTCGTCTTGCCGGTGCCGGAGAGGCCCATGATCGTCATGGTCACCTTCTCGCCGCTGGTGGCGGTTACGGCCTTCGCGCCGGCGTGCAGGACCAGACCGCCCTTGTCGTAGACGTAGTGGTTCAGCATCCGAAGGACGCCCTTCTTGGACTCACCGAAATAGTCGGCGCCGATCACGTGGGTCGTCCAGTTCTCCATGTCGACGATGATCGCCTGACGACCCGGCATGTCCTCGAGGAAGAGGTCGGGTGTGTAGAAGAGACGGAAGGTCGGCTTGAACGGCTGCTTCATCTCCGCCTCGCTGTCGACCGCGGAACGCGGGAACGCGAGGATCTGTTGCATGCCTGCGATGTTCGCGCCCTCGAGCGTGTATAACCAGGTGGTGCCAAACGCGCCGGTGCCGAGCCCGGAGTAGCCGTCTATTGCGATCAGCTTCCCCTTGTCGGCGATGTACTTCGCCTGCCTGTCGATCAACTCTCGGGCCTTCGCCGGATCGATGATCTGATGGCTCCACCGATCCTGCGTGTCGATGATGTAGGTGTACTTGGCCATGCGCGCTTTGTTGCGCGTGACCTTGTTGATGCTGCCGACCGCGGTTCGCTGAACACAGGGCGTGTGCTCCATAGCGAGCTCGCGTAGCTCGGACTGACTCGGGTTCTCGATGTACTCGACGTCGAAGGGGCGTGGGTCTGCGGTCGCCATGATCTCTCCGTTTCCGTCTCGGGGGATGGGAGCAAAAGGCCTTCATGGCAAGCTCCGAATGAGCCATATGACAATGTTTTTCGGGCGTGTCCAGGGCTGACGGCAGTTGCCGTGGAGCCGGCAGCAAGTAAGCTCCGCGCCGTGCGTGCGCTCCCGCAAAATTTTCGCGATGCCCGCCAGCTCAGCGCTGCAGAATGGGGTGACTGGCGATGGCAGGCGCGGCACGCGGTCACCAATTTACAAGCCCTCGACAAAGCATTTCGACTGACCGAGTCAGAGCGGATCGGCGCCGCGCGCGCGGAAGCGGCAGGCATGCCGATCTCGATCACGCCATACTATCTCGCGCTCTGCGATCCGGTTGATGCGAATTGCCCGATCCGCAGACAGTGCATCCCGCGCGCCGAAGAAGCGATCGTGGTCAGAGGCGACTTGAGGGACCCACTTGGAGAAGAGGCCCACGAAGTCGCTCCCCATCTGATCCAACGCTATCCCGACCGGGTCCTTTTGATCGCCACCGACCGATGCGGCGTCTATTGCCGATTCTGCACGCGTTCCCGGATCGTCGGGGACGGCGGCGGCGCCCGATCGATCGCCGCCCTCGAGCCGGCTTTCGCCTGGATCGAGGCTCATTCTGAAATCCGCGACGTCATCGTTTCTGGGGGCGATCCATGTGTGATGTCGACGGACCGCCTGGCCCGTCTGCTGCGCCGGATCCAGCAGATCGCACACGTCGACGTCGTCCGGCTCGCCACGCGCGCGCCTGTGACTTTGCCGCAGCGAATCACCGAAGAACTCTGCGCCGCGATCCGGGAAAGCCATCACGCGACCTGGATCATGACCCATTTCAACCACCCAAAGGAGCTCAGCGACGAGGCGCGGACCGCGTGCGCACGACTGGTCGATGCGGGCCTTCCTGTCATGAACCAGAGTGTCTTGCTGCGCGGCGTTAACGACGAAGCCGAAACACTTGAAACCTTGTTTCGAGGCCTGGTCCGCTCACGGGTCCGGCCCTATTACTTACTGCAAATGGACCCGGTCGGCGGAACTGGGCACCTGCGGACGCCTCTGCGGCGCGGGATCGAGCTGATGGCTGCTCTGCAGGGGCGCCTCAGTGGGATTGCATTGCCAAAGTTGATTGTCGATACGCCTGGTGGACTCGGAAAGGTGCCAATCGGACCGAGTTATCTGCTGAGTGAGGACGAGGGCGTCACGGTGCTGAAAACGTTCCGCGGCGACCTCGTGGAGTACTACGACCCCCCTGAGCTGTGAGACCCACCCTTTTTCACCCGCCGCATGGCAAAACGCGGCCGGTGGATGTATGAATCGGCCGCCCGCGCGCGCGGGTGCTGCTGAGGAGACACGATGCAACGAGCACTAACCCTCCATCAAACGACCGTCGGGAAGAAAGTCATCATGGCCGTGTCGGGGTTAATCCTCGTCGGCTTCACGATCGGCCACCTCCTCGGAAACTTGCAGCTCTACCTCGGGCCGGAGGCGATCAACGGATACGCTGCGAAGCTGCACAGCATGCCGCCACTGATATGGAGCGCTCGGCTGGTTCTCCTCTTCGCGGTCGGCGTGCACATCGTATCCGCGTTCACCCTGTGGACGCGGAACAGGCAGGCGCGCGGCTCGCGGTACAAGCAGCGAAAAGACCTCGCGACCGACTACGCGGCCCGCACCATGTACTGGTCGGGGCCCATCCTGCTCCTGTTCATCGTTTACCACCTCCTCCACTTCACCATTCTTCCGGCGCACCCCGGTGACGTGTACCGCAACGTCGTCGAGGGCTTTCAGGTTCCGCTGATTGCCGGCGTCTATATCGTGGGCAACCTCGCTCTCGGCTTCCACATCTTTCACGGCATCTACAGCGCCTTTCAATCGCTGGGAGCCAATCATCCTCGCTACAACAGCTACCGCCGCGATCTGGCGATCGCGATTTGCACCGTGATTACTCTTGGGAACCTTTCGTTCCCGATCGCCGTGCTCGCAGGCTTCATCAAACTTTGAGGGGCGTCATGGAACTTCGATCGAACGAACCGACCGGTCCCATCGAGAATCGCTGGGAGAAGCACAAAGAGGCGAGCAAGCTCGTCGCGCCCGCGAACCGTCGCAAGTACAACATCATCGTCGTTGGCAGCGGGCTCGCAGGCGGGGCCGCGGCCGCGTCGCTCGGCGAGATGGGCTACAACGTCAAGTGCTTCTGCTACCAGGACAGTCCTCGGCGCGCGCACAGCATCGCGGCGCAAGGTGGCATCAACGCTGCCAAGGACTACCAAAACGACGGCGACAGCGTGTACCGCCTCTTCTACGACACGGTGAAGGGCGGCGACTTCCGCTCCCGCGAGTCGAACGTCTACCGGCTGGCGCAGCTCAGCGTGAACATCATCGACCAGGCGGTGGCCCAGGGCGTTCCCTTTGCCCGTGAATACGGCGGCCTGCTCGCGAACCGTTCGTTCGGTGGCGCGCAGGTCTCGCGGACGTTCTACGCCCGAGGTCAGACCGGTCAGCAACTTCTGCTCGGCGCGTATCAGGCGCTCAGCCGCCAGATCGAGGCCGGCACGGTCGAGATGCACACCCGCACAGAGATGCTGGACGTCGTCATCCACGACGGACGTGCGCGCGGCATCGTCACGCGCTGCATGAAGAGCGGGAAGATCAGCGCCCACCTCGCCGACATGGTAGTCCTTTGCACCGGCGGGTACGGCAACGTCTTCTACCTTTCGACCAACGCCAAGGGGTGTAACGTCACCGCGGCTTGGCGCGCGCACCGACACGGCGCCGCCTTCGCGAACCCCTGTTACACGCAAATTCACCCCACCTGCATCCCCCAGGCTGGTAGCTATCAGTCGAAGCTCACGCTGATGAGCGAGTCGCTTCGAAACGACGGACGCGTCTGGGTGCCGCGCAACAAGGAAGACGTCAAGAAGCGGCCGGAGGACATCGCCGAGGCCGATCGCTACTACTACCTCGAGGAGCGCTACCCTGCGTTCGGCAACTTGGTTCCTCGGGACGTCGCATCTCGCAATGCGTTGTACGTCACCAACGATGGCCTAGGTGTCGGCCCCGAGGTCGATGGGGAGCGTCGCGCGGTCTACCTCGACTTCGCCGACGCGATCAATCGTCTCGGAGAGAGCACGATTCGCGAGCGCTACGGCAACCTCTTCGAGATGTACGAGCGAATCACCGGTGACAGCCCCTACAAGACGCCGATGCGTATCTACCCGGCCACGCACTACACGATGGGCGGCCTGTGGGTGGATTACAATCTCCAGACCTCAATCCCGGGCCTGTTCGCGGGTGGCGAAGCGAACTTCTCGGACCATGGAGCCAACCGCCTCGGCGCGTCTGCGCTCATGCAGGGTCTGGCCGACGGCTATTTCGTCCTGCCCTTCACCATTGGCAACTACCTCGGCGAGGTGCGCACCCTTCCCCCGCTGACCGAAGACCACCCAGACGTCACAAAGGCCGTCGCCGGCGTCGAAGAACGCATGCAGAAGCTGATGAACGCGCCGGACCCAAAACACGCTCCGGAGCATTTCCACCGCCTCCTCGGGAAGATCATCTGGACCAAGTGCGGCATGTCCCGCACCAAAGAAGGCCTCGAAGAGGCGCTTCGAGAGATCCCCAAGCTTCGCGATCAGTTCTGGCGTGAGGTGAAGATCACCGGCAGCGGCGAGACGCTCAACCAGACGCTCGAGCGCGCAGGCCGCGTCGCGGACTTCTTCGAGCTCGGCGAGCTCATGTGCCTCGACGCGCTGAAGCGCGAAGAGAGCTGCGGCGGTCACTTCCGCGAGGAATACGAAGAGAACGGTGAGGCGCTCCGCGACGACGAAAACTTCAGCTACGTCGCCGCCTGGGAGTGGAGCGGCAATCCGAGTGAGCCACGCCTCAACAAGGAGCCGTTGAGCTTCGACTACGTCAAGCCGTCCAAGCGGAGCTACAAGTAAGGGGCCTATCGATGAGCGACGAACTTCTCAACCTCACCCTTCACGTCTGGCGCCAGAGCGGCCCCAACGATGCCGGCCACTTCGAAACCCACCAGGCCAAAGACATCACCACGCACATGTCCTTTCTCGAGATGCTCGACGTGGTCAACGAAGAGCTCATCGAAAAAGGCGAGCTGCCGATCGCGTTCGACCACGACTGCCGCGAGGGTATCTGCGGAAGTTGCGGGATGGTGATCAATGGCGTGGCGCATGGGCCGCAGAAGCTCACCACCGCTTGTCAGCTCCACATGCGGCAGTTCGAAGATGGCGACGAGATTTGGCTCGAGCCCTGGCGCGCGAGTGGCTTCCCGGTCATCAAAGACCTCATCGTCGACCGCTCCGCGTTCGAGCGCATCATTCAGGCCGGCGGCTACATCTCGATCCGCACGGGCAGCGCGCCGGAGGCCAACGAGCTGCCCGTGGCCAAGGAAGACGCCGACAGTGCGATGGACGCAGCCGAGTGCATCGGTTGCGGCGCCTGCGTCGCCGCGTGCCCGAAC
>JBATLA010000649.1:0-5465 GCA_049669945.1 Polyangiales bacterium
GAACCATGACTGTGCATCGGGGCCCCCCACGATAGCCTCAGGGCATGGAAACAAGGGTTGTCACGGTCGAGCCGAGCCCCGAGGGGCCGACCCGATCCCGTCGCTGGCTCAAAGCCATGCCGTTCATCCTTTCCCACCTCGCCGTCCTCGGTGCCATTTGGACCGGTGTCACCTGGCAGGCAGCTCTCCTTTGCGCCGTACTGTTCCTCGTGCGCATGTGGGGCGTCACCGCGGGCTACCACCGCTACTTCTCGCACCGGACGTACAAGACGAGTCGCGCTTTCCAGTTCTTCCTAGCGTTCCTCGCGCAGAGCAGCTCTCAAAAGGGCGTGCTGTGGTGGGCCGGGCATCACCGAGTGCACCACAAGCTCTCGGATCAACCGGGCGACGTGCACTCGCCCGTCCAGACCAGTTTCTACCATGCGCACGTCGGCTGGATCTTTGCCGACACCGAGGAGACCCGCTGGGACAAGATCCGTGACTTCGCAAAGTACCCTGAGCTCCGATGGCTCAACGAGTACTGGGCCGTTCCGCCAACCGTGCTTGCGATCGCCTGCGTCCTGATCGCCGGATGGTCCGGCCTCTTCATCGGATTCTTCCTGAGCACCGTGTTGCTCTGGCACACCACGTTCCTGATCAACTCGGTCACGCACGTATGGGGCAAGCAGCGTTTCGACACGGATGACGAGAGCCGCAACAACCTGCTCACCGCGCTACTGACGCTCGGAGAAGGCTGGCACAACAACCACCACCACTACCAGTCGTCCTGTCGCAACGGGTTCTACTGGTGGGAGATCGATGTCACGTTCTACGTGTTGAAGACCTTGAGCTGGGTCGGTCTGGTCTGGGACATCCGAGACGTCCCAGAGCACGTCCTCGAAGAGGGACGGCGTCGAGATCGAGGCGAGGCAAACGACGCGGGCGCGCCGACCGGCACCCCGAAGAAGCTGAGCCTAGCCGCCTAGCTGGGGGCTAGAGCCACCAGCGGAAAATGTGCGCCCACCAAGGAGCGGGTTTTCGGTCGGGCTGCCAGTGTCGTTCGCTGCTCATCATGGGGGTCTCCAACGGGCTAGGTGATCCCAATCCGGCGATTATACAGCCATTGACTTCATTTCAAAAGTGTTTCGCGCCACCCTGAAGCATTGATAATCACTGGTAAATTCTTCACAGTGCCCCGCGTAGGAGACCTTCATGCCAGAGCTACAACTCGTTTCCACCTCCGACACGGACGCCGAGGGCCACGCTGCCGCTGTAGTTGGTGCGCTGCGCACCCACTTCGAAACCGGGGCCACCAAGTCCCTCGACTGGCGCCTGTCCCAGCTCGACGCGCTCGAGCATCTGCTGATGGAGCGAGAAGGCGACGTCGTCGAGGCGCTCCGTAAGGATCTCGGCAAACCCGAGATGGAGGCGCTCCTCCCGGAGGTCCGGATGATCGTCGCGGAGGTTCGGCTCACCCGCAAGAAGCTTCGCTCGTGGATGAAGCCTGAGCGGGTCCGGACGCCTCTCATTGCGATGCCGGGCCGAAGCTACATCTATCGGGAGCCGCTTGGCCTCGTGTTGATCATCGCGCCTTGGAACTACCCGTTCCAAACGGCGGTGCTGCCGCTGGTTGGCGCGCTGGCAGCGGGCAATTGCGTAGTCTTGAAGCCGTCCGAAATCGCTCCGCACACCTCGGCGGTGATCGCCAAATGGATCCCCAAATACCTAGACACCAACGCCGTCCGGGTCGTCGAAGGTGGGGTACCCGAGACCACTGCGCTACTCCGGGAGAAATGGGATCACATCTTCTATACCGGCAACGGCACCGTCGGCCGCGTCGTGATGGAAGCCGCGTCCAAGCACCTCACGCCAGTGACGCTCGAGCTCGGTGGCAAGAGCCCCACCATCGTAGACGAGACGGCCGATCTCGATAGCGCCGCCCAGCGCATCGTCTACGGGAAGTTCTTCAACGCGGGTCAGACCTGCGTCGCTCCCGACTACGTCCTGGTGCACGAAGCAGTTCACGATGCGCTCCTCAACCGGATGGTGTCGGTGATCCGCGAGTTCTACGGAGATGACCCGAAGCAGAGCCGCGACTTCGGGCGCATCATCAACGAGCGCCACCACGCGCGCCTCGCGCGGCTACTCAGCGGCGCCGACATCGCGACCGGCGGAGAGACCGACGTCACAGAGCGCTACATCGCTCCCACGATTCTCAAGAACGTGAAAGAAAGCGACGAGGTGATGAAGGAGGAGATATTCGGTCCGATTCTGCCCGTCATCTCCGTCCCAAGCGTCCGCGCTGCGGTCGCGTTCATCAAGCGGCAGCCGAAGCCGCTGGCGCTCTACTGCTTCTCGACCAGCAAGGACGCCCAAGACGAGGTCCTCGCGGGGACGAGCGCGGGCGGAACGACGATCAATCACGTCTGGCTCCACGTCGGCGTGCCTGCGCTCCCGTTTGGCGGCGTTGGGGAGAGCGGCATGGGCGCCTATCATGGCCGCCATTCGTTCGAAACCTTCTCCCACAAGCGCGGGGTGTTGAAGAAGCCCACTCTGAAAGACCCGCCCCTGATGTTGCCACCGTACACCGCGCGGAAGCGGCGGTGGCTCAAGCGCCTGGTCTAGTCGATGACCTGAGCGGCGACTTGGTCGCTTTCGAGGTGCTGCTTGAGGAAGTGTGGAATCCGAAGGAGGTCCTTGCGTACCGCGGGACGCACGATGGAGACGAACACACCGTCGCCGATGTCGACCAGCGCCCCAAACGAGACCAGCGTTCGGTCGTTCTTGTAGGGGCGAACGCGGATGAAGCCCCAGCCGGCGCGAATGTCGTGCGGCTGAGAGTGGTCCACGCGAAACACCACCGCTCCGCGGTCCGTTTCGAGCGTGGTTTGAAGCACGTAGCGCACGTCGATCGGGCCCCATTGCTGGCGGACAGCGACGTCCGCATCCTTGTCGGTTCGACCGCTGACGTTGGTTTCCGTCGCCAGTGGGATGAAGTTCTTGTAGCTGGCGCGGTCCTGTAGTGCCGCCCAGGCGACGTCGACCGGCACGTCGACGATTTGCCAGCTCTGGCCGCCAATGAGCTTGTACGCGCCCCGTTGCTCGTTCTTTTGCTTCATGACCAGCTCGCCTTTGGCGAGCATCTGCTTGTCCTCGGTGGTCAGCTGGTCGCTGCTGGAAAAGGACCGGGTCGGCGCCACGAAGAACACCGCCGCAATGCAGGCGGCGGACAGCGCTGCAGTCAAAATTGACCAGCGGTCGCGTTGTTGTCTATGTCTGACTTGGTTCATGCGTGCGTTCCTCGTGGTTTTGGTCGTCATGGCCGGCTTTGCGGCTGGGGCCAGCGCTCTTTCGATAGACGGCGTTGCCACCACGGAGATTCAGGACGGTCTCATGAATACCACACCCGGGGCGGCGGTCGAGATTGCCGGGGGTGTGGAAAACGACGACATGCCGGCTTGGGTTTCGATTCTGCCGCCGCTGCTGGCGATCGTTCTCGCCTTGCTCTTTCGTCATGTCTTGGTGGCACTGGTGCTCGGGGTTTGGCTGGGCGCGCTTCTACTCGCCGATCTCTCGCCGGTCGCCTCGTTCGCCCGCTTGCTCGACACCCACCTCGTCGGGGCGGTTGCTGACCGCGGACACGCGTCGATTCTGCTTTTTAGCTTGTTGCTGGGCGGGATGCTCGGCTTGATGACGCAGTCTGGTGGCGCGAAGGGTCTCGCTCGCTGGGCGAGCACCGACACGCGCAGCCGCCGCCGAGGTCAACTCACGACCTGGTTCCTGGGTCTGCTGGTCTTCTTCGATGACTACGCCAACTCTCTGTTGGTAGGCGCGTCGATGCGCCCCGTTACCGATCGGCTCCGCATCAGTCGGGAGAAGCTCGCCTTTCTCGTCGACGCGACTGCCGCCCCAGTAGCGAGCCTCGCGCTGATCTCTTCTTGGATTGGCGTCGAGGTCGGGTACATCGCCGACCAGTTCGCGCATCTCGGAATCGAGCGGGACGCGTACCTCACATTCATCGAGACGATCCCGTTTCGCTTCTATCCGATTCTAATGCTGGTGTTCGTATTCTGGGTCGGCTTTCGAGGACGTGACTTTGGTCCGATGCGCCGGGCTGAAGAGCGCGCCCTTTTGGAGGGCCTGGTCTCGAGACCAGGCGCGCAGCCCGCGTCGGATTTCCACGACGAGGCCGTTCCCGAAGACATGGAGGGCCGTCCGATGAACGCCGTCGTTCCGGTGGTCGTGGTGGTTCTGGTCGCCGCGCTCGGGATCTACTTCGACGGGCGCGCCAAGGTTCTTGCGGCGGGGCTCGAACCGACGCTTCGAGCGATTGTCGGCGAGGCGAGCTCGAGCGCTGCCATCCTTTGGGCGACGGGCGCCGGCTGTCTTTCGGCGCTCGCGCTTTGCGTATGGAGTGGGGCGCTCTCGTTCGGCGAATCGATCGACGCGTGGATGGGCGGCATGAAGTCCATGCTCTACGCCGTCGTCATCCTCGTCTTGGCCTGGGCACTCGGAGGCGTCTGCCGTGACCTCGATACGGCAGGGTTCTTGATCGGTTCGCTGGGAGATTGGATCTCGCCGGTCTGGATCCCGGCGAGCGTGTTCGTGCTTTCCGCGTTGGTCAGCTTCGCGACAGGCACCTCTTGGGGCACCATGGCCATCCTGTTCCCGCTCGTCGTGCCGCTCGCGCACCGCGTCGCACCTGGGCAGGAGACGATTCTGCTCGGCACGGTGTCTTCGATCCTGGCAGGCTCCGTATGGGGCGATCATTGCTCGCCGATTTCGGATACGACCGTGCTCAGCTCGATGGCAACGAGCTGTGACCACATGGACCACGTCCGAACCCAGCTTCCCTACGCGCTGTTCGTCGGCGGCGTCAGTCTGCTGTGCGCAGAGCTGCCGGTGGCGGCGGGTTGGTACGGGCCGTGGGCGGGCTTGTTGGCCGGCACCCTAGTCATGATCGTCGGGTTCGAGCTCCTGAGCCGGCCGGTCCGCGTCTAGCGATTCCGTCAAGATCACGCCTCGCGCGAGTTGAGCGCGAAGGCGCCGCTTGAGCGTCTTGCCGCTGTGGCTTCGGGGAAACGCATCGACCAACGCGTACCGTCGAGGGACCTTGTAGGCGGCGAGGCGCGCTCTCACCCAGGCGTCGAGCGCCTCTACCGACACGTCGTCGCGAGGCACGACGACGGCTACGACTTCCTCGCCGTAGTATTCGTCCGGCTGACCGACTACCGCGGCGTCGCGGACGGCAGGATGATCGCTGAGCACGCTCTCGACCTCCGACGGGTAGATGCTTGCGCCCCCGCGGAGGATCAGGTCCTTGCTGCGATCGACGATCGTGAGGCGGCCCTCGGCGTCGACGAAGCCGACGTCCCCCGTGTGCAGCCAGCCGCCCCGCATGACGTGTTCGGTGGCCATCTTGTCGTCGAGATAGCCGGCCATGACGTTTGGGCCCCGGACCAACACCTCCCCCGTCGACCCCTGAG
>JBATLA010000650.1:0-1551 GCA_049669945.1 Polyangiales bacterium
CGTCTGTCCTTGCACCGAGCTCGGTATTCGCGCTGCCGTCTCCGCAGGTGGTGGCCCCTACACCTTTGACTGCGGCGGACCGCAGACGGTCGTGACCGAAGCCGAGATTGTGATCAGTGAAGACGTCGTCCTCGATGGCGGAGGTGACTTGGTGCTCGATGGCAACTTCGGTCACCGTGTGCTGTTCGTGGAAGAATCCGCGAACGCGGAGCTTCGCGCCCTTCAGGTGATTCAGGGCAATGATTCGACGAATCGAGCAGGCGGCATCCTCAACGATGGGACGTTGACCTTGACGGACAGCCTCGTGTCGATGAACGCGGGCGGCGGCTTACGCAACAACGGAACCGCGACGGTCGCCGGCTCTACGATCAGCAACAATCAGGGCGGAGGCATCAGAATCGAGTTTCAGTCGACGATGACGTTGACCGACTGCACGGTATCCGGAAACGTGTCCGACGACTTTGGCGAGGGCGGCGGCATTTGGAGCGACGGTACGTTGCTATCCACCGGCAACACGGTGTCCGGCAATGTTGCCGGGATCGAGGGAGGCGGCATCTACAACAGCGGAATGATGACGTTGGTCAACACCACCGTGTCCGGCAATGCCGCGGGTAGTTTGGGTGGCGGCATACATAGCGATGACAGCACGGTCGACCTTACGATGATCAACAGCACCGTGGCCAACAACAGTGCGCCGGAAGGCAGCGCGATCTCGAGTGACCTGGGCGCGCTGGTGACCGTTGCAGGCACCATCGTGCAAGGCACCTGCGGCGGGCCCGGTAGTTTTACTTCCAACGGCTACAACGTGGAGAGCCCGGGAAACACCTGCGCCTTCATGGAGACGACCGATCAGATGAGTGTGACCGAAGCACAGTTGAACCTCGAGCCGCTCCAGGACAATAGCGGACCCACGCAAACCCACGCGCTCGCCGCAGGCAGCGTCGCGCTTGACGAAATTCCGGAGCCAGATTGCATCGATGCGGCGGGCGATCCGTTGACGGTCGATCAGCGTGGCGAGCCGCGCCCGGCTGCCACACAGTGCGATGTCGGGGCGTACGAGTTGCAGCCCTAGGTCACCAAGAACAACGCCACCGAGGTTGAGCTTCGAGAAGGAGGCTCCTCCCAGCTCGAGAGATGACCCGAGCGCGACTCAGAAACCGATGATTGAGTCCTCGCGGGAGTCGTGTGCTGTTTCACTCCATGCTGGGGCCTCTCTCGGGGGCGGCTACCTATACTTCGTCCACGGTCTGACCCAGCACGGGTTCATCGACGCACTCTCCGCCGTGTGGACGTGCTAGCCACGAGCGCCGCCGATCGAACTTCCGTGGTTGACATCGAGTTTGGAGGAGAACGCGCTCCCCACACTACGCTCAGCGGGCCGGTCCGAGATCAGGAGATCGTCTTTTCTTGCTTAGCGCTCCGCGCGTACCTGCAGCGTGACGAACCCGCTGTCCGTCGGGTAGTAAATGCGACCTTCGTAGCCGGGCACGATCATCGAGTTGAAGGTCAGCGGTTCGAAGAAGTCCGACTCGGCGAGAATGTGTCCGGTGG
>JBATLA010000651.1:0-3392 GCA_049669945.1 Polyangiales bacterium
GTGACGTTGCGTACGAGATTCTGAAACGAGAAGCCGGAGTCGGCGAAAATGAACCCTGCGGGCGTTGGGTTGTAGGTGAACTTGAACGGAACCTCCACGTTGAGACCCGCGCCGTTGCTGAGAACCACGAGCTCCGTACCGGTGTCGATGGTGACGGTGTCTCGCACGCGAATGCGCACGGGCAATCCCAGCGTTGCGGAGAGATTCGTCCACGAGGGGATCGACAACACGAAGTCGGCCGCCATTTCGACGTAGTCCTTGCGCATGAAGCTGTACCGCACGTAGACCGGCATGTCGCCGAAGGTCCCTATGGGTGACACGACGATCGGGAACATCGCTTGCCCGGTGACTGGGCCGGTCGAACCAAGACGGTAGTTGCTGACGCCAACCTCGAGGTTGTCGAGCGGTGAGACGGCGGCGCCGAAATCAAACGACACCAGCGGCCGGCCCGCCTGTGCGCCTGTGCTCGGGTCGGCGAACCCGCGCTTCACGTCCACGGAGAACGTGCCGCGAATCATGAACTTGTTCATCGTCAGCGGGCGCGATGCGTAGGCTTTGGGGTACGGCCAACCGGGCGCCGCCGTCTCGGAGACCGCTGCCCCGCGGCTGGTCTCTTCGATGATGGCCTCGCGCACGACCGGTGCGGCCTCGTCCGCGCCGTCTGCCGCCTTGTCCTGGGCGCGAGCGTCAACCGCAAGCAAACCGAAGACCAGCACGGCAGCAAAACGCTTCCACAAACCCATACGCGGCGCAGGCTACACCGTTGACGACCGCGGCGCAGCAGCGTACCAATAGCGGCCGCCGAATTGACCGATGCGGCAATCATGGAGGACGTCGATGCGAATAGGTAGATTGGCCTTGGTGTTGGGTGCGGCAGTCGCGCTCGTGGGTTGTGGGAGTGATGGCGGATCGGCGGGGAGCGGCGGAAGCGCCGGCACCGGTGGGTCGGCGGGTAATGGCGGAAACGGTGGAGGCGGGGGCATCGCGGCGCCGAGCTTCCAGGAGCTCTACGATCAAGGGCTCACGAAGTACGTCGGGATGTTCGAGCCGCAGAGCAGCACCGGCGCAAAGCAAGAGGGCGGGATCACCACGCATCAGTTCGCCGTTCCCGAAGAGCCGTTGGCCGAGCCACGAGGACCGCTCTGCTTGCGCGGCACCGAATACACCGTCGACACGCGCGAGGGCAGCTCGGACGCGCTCGTGATCTTCCTGCAAGGGGGCGGCGCGTGTTGGGAGACATTCTGCTCCGCCTTCGAAGTCACCAATTCGCTTCCGCCAAGCGGGATTCTGAACCCCGACCTCGAGGGGAACCCGGTTGCCGACTGGGATGTGTTGTACCTGCCGTACTGCGATGGTGCGCTGTTCGCGGGCGACGTCGATCGCGTGCTTCCGAATAGTGTCATCGGGGATGGCGACCCGGGCGAGAGCCAGGCTTATCAGCGGGGTCTTCAAAATCTCACCGCGGCGTTGGACATTGGTCTCGCCGAGTTCCCGAACCCCAGTCGCATCTTGTTGACTGGCATTAGCGGCGGCGGGTTCGGCACGATCGCCGCGCTGCCCTTGGTGCGCTACTACTATCCGGAGACGGAAATCGTGGTCTTCAACGACTCTGGCGTTGGCGTGGCCAAGGAGGGCAACCCTGACTTCCTCAACGAGACTCTGCTCGCCGGCTGGAACGCGACGTCACTCGTTCCCGAGTCCTGTCCCGAGTGTACCAGCAACGGCCACGTCACCCGACTCATCGAGTGGCAGCTCGCCGAGGATGAAAACTTCACGATGAGTGCATTGAGCTTCAGTGCGGATTCGGTCATCAGCACTTTCTTCCTGATGATCCCGGCGGCTCAGTTCACCGAGTCGCTGCTCAACGAGACGGGTCGAACGACGATGCTCTACGAAGATCGGTACAAAAGAGGCATCGCAGAAGGCACCGGCCACACTTTCTTGCTGACGGAGGTGGCGAGTCCCGACGGTGGTGGCCTCGACACCGAGATCGCCGGCACGACGGTCCTCGATTGGTTTACTGGCCACATCGACGGCACGGAGGCTTGGGTGGACCTGGTCGACGAGAGCCTCGAATAAGGCTTGACCCCGGCTGCGGCTTCGTCCAAAATAGAACACGTTCTACCTCCTCCGTTTTGAGCCCTGGGAAGAGGGGATGGTCCCCTTTTCCCAGGGATTGTGTTTTTCCGGGTGTATTCATGAAGACCGAGATCTGTGAGCGACTGGGGATCGAGTTCCCCATCTTTGCGTTTAGCCACTGTCGCGACGTCGTTGCGGCCGTGAGCCGCGCCGGTGGGCTTGGGGTGCTGGGCGCCGTGGCGTACAGCCCGGAGCAACTCGAGCTCGAGCTCAAGTGGATCGACGAGCACGTCGACGGTAAGCCCTACGGAGTCGATACCGTCATCCCCGCCAAGTACATCGGCAAGGATCAGGGCGACGTCGGCAAAGAGCAACTCGAGCAGATGATCACGCCCGCGCATCGGAAGTGGATCAACGACTTGCTCGACCGGAACGGTGTTCCGCCGCTTCCTGACGACGTCCAGGAAATCGAGGGTCTCCTCGGTTGGTCGGCTTCGGGTGGTCGCGCGCACTTCGAGGTCGCCATGAAGCACCCGATTGCTTTGATCGCCAACGCGCTCGGGCCGCCCCCAGAGGACATCATCAGTGAGGCGCACGACAAGGGCGTGATGGTGGCCGCCCTTTGCGGCACCGTTCGACAGGCGATCAAGCAGAAGAAGGCCGGCGTCGACATCGTGATCGCGTCCGGGTACGAAGCCGGTGGTCACACGGGCGAAATCGGATCGATGGTCTTGTTGCCGCAGGTGGTCGATGCAGTCGCGCCAACGCCCGTGCTTGGCGCAGGCGGTATCGGCTCCGGTCGCCAGATGGCGGCCGCGATGGCGATGGGCGCTGCGGGCGTGTGGACCGGCTCGATCTGGCTCACCACCGAGGAGTCCGATTCGATTCCGTCGCTGGTCGACAAGCTCCTCGTTGCCGATTCGACCGAGACGATTCGTTCGCGGGCGATCAGCGGCAAGCCTGCTCGGCAGCTCAAGACCGACTACACCCGTGCATGGGAAGAAGACCCTGAGTGCCCTGGTTTCCTGCCCATGCCTCTTCAGTTCATGGCGACCGCCGAGGCGACGCAGCGAATCACTCGATTCGCACAGACTGGCGCCGAAGGCTCGGCCGCGCTGCTTGGAACCCCGGTCGGGCAGGTGGTCGGTCAGATGAACACGCGCAAACCCGCGCGCCAGGTCGTCGAAGAGATGGTCAGCGAGTACATCGACGCCGTCGAACGCGTGTCGGGGCTGCTCGCCGACACCGACTGAGCCCGGCTCACTTCTGTTGGCACTCGCGACTCACGTCGCGGGCTCGCCGTGCCTGGCTTC
>JBATLA010000652.1:0-4059 GCA_049669945.1 Polyangiales bacterium
GTGCAAGCGGGCATTGCGGTGTGCGCCGCGGTCGGTCTCAAAGCCGTCGGGCTCGTCGCGCTGCCGCTCTTGTGGAAGCGCCCGAGGGTGCTGGTTGCCACGACGCTTGCCTCAGCGCTCCTAATGGCACCGTTGCTTGGGTCCCGAACACTCGGTGATTCGGTTTCCGGTCCGCGTCAGTTCGCCATCCGCTGGCAGGGAAACGAAAGCGTTTTTGCGTTCGTCGATTGGATGGGTCGTAGAGTCGTTGTGGACAGCTACGCTGGGCTGGCTGCGCGGCTCGTCGTCGCGGTGGCATTGCTTGCCATTGTCGCCCTGTTGATCAAGCGTCGCGTGCCGCCGGTTCAGGCGACCCGCGTCCTCGTCTGGACCGTCCTGCTGCTCTCGCCGCAGGTGCATCCTTGGTACCTCGCTTGGCTTCTGCCCCTCGATCTCGCGGCCGGCGGGCGCGCCGCGCTCATCTGGAGTGCCGCCGTGCTTTGCGCCTATGCGCCACTCGACGCTTGGGTCGAGCGCGGCGTCTGGGACATGCCGCAGTGGCTGCACATCTTCGAGTACTTGGTCGTCGCGCTAGCTTTGTTCTTCGATTTACGTAATAATTCCAGTATCTTGAGGTAGCTTTCGAGGCCGAGGAAGAGGCGTTTCGGTTTCGACTTGCGGGGAGGGCCGCAGCACTTAGACTACGCGCCCCTGAAACCACAAGGGCTTACGGATTCACCATGTACGCGGTCATTCAAACAGGCGGAAAACAGTATCGGGTTGCCGAGGGCGACACGATTCGCGTCGAAAAGCTCGAGGGCGACGTCGGCTCCAAAGTCGAGTTCGACGATGTGCTCATGGTCGGTGGCGAGAAGGTCGAAGTGGGCAAGCCGCACGTCAGTGGCGCCAAGGTCACGGCCGAAATCATTGCACAGGATCTTGCCAAGAAGATCATCGTCTTCAAGATGAAGCGACGCAAGGGCTATCGGAACCGCCGCGGTCATCGGCAGCCGTACACTGAGCTCCGCATCCAGAGCGTGAAAGGCTAAGGTAGCGCCATGGCACATAAGAAAGGTCAGGGCTCGTCCCGCAACGGTCGCGACTCGAAGCCGCAGTATCGCGGGGTCAAGGTTTTCGGTGGGCAGCAAGTGCCCGCGGGCTCCATCCTGGTTCGCCAGGTTGGCCAGACGTTTCACCCCGGCACCAACGTCGGCGTGGGCAAGGATTACACGCTCTGGGCCAAGGTCGACGGCGTCGTGACGTTCGAGCGACGCGGCCGTAGCGGTAAGCGCGTCAGCGTCTATCCCGCCGACAACTGAGCGACTCCTTGCAGGAGCGTTTTCCGGCGCCCGAGTTCGAATCCCCTACGGGAAGCGTTTTTCCGCCTCCCGCCGGCCGTAGAGTCTACTGCAACCGCAACATGCGGCTCGACCAAGTCAAGGCGGTCGGGTTCGACATGGACTACACGCTTGCGATCTATCGGCAGGCGGAGATGGATCGGCAGAGCATCGAGGCCACGGTCAGCAAGCTGGTCGAGCGGGGCTATCCCGAAGCGCTCTTGACGACGAAGTACCGGACCGACTTCCCGATCCGCGGGCTGCTGATCGATCGCAAGCTCGGCAACGTCCTCAAGATGGATCGGTATCGGTACGTGAAGAGGGCGTACCACGGGTTTCGGAAACTCACGCGCGAGGAGCGCCGAAGCGCTTATCACACACGGCGTCTTCGACCTGGCACCGGCAGGTATCACTGGGTCGACACACTTTACTCGCTCTCCGAGGTCGCCGTATATGCGGCTGTCGTCAACCACGTCGACACGCACGGGGGATCCGTCGACTACGGTCAGCTCTTCACCGACATTCGGGAATGCGCCGACCTTTCGCACCAGGACGGTTCGATTCTCGACTCCGTGCTGGCGGACCTCCCGCGCTACGTCGAGCGCGACCCCGAGCTCGGGGTGTTGCTGCACAAGCTCCGAAGTGCGGGCAAGCGACTGTTTCTGCTCACCAATTCCGGTCCGGAATACTCGGACGCGATGATGTCTTTCCTCTTGGGAGGCTCCCTCGAGGAGTACCCGAGCTGGCGCAACTACTTCGACTACGTCGTGACCGCCTCGAAAAAGCCTAGCTTCTTCACGGGGAAGGCCCCGTTCATCGATTCCGAGTCCGGCGAGGAGACGCGAAAGGCCGAACGCGGACGCATCTACACCGGTGGCAACTTCTCCGACTTCCAGCGGTCCCTGGGCTACGCCGGCGATGAAGTGCTCTACGTGGGCGACCACATCTACGGCGACGTCCTCCGTGCCAAGAAGGAGTCCACATGGCGCACCGCGATGATCATTCAAGAGATGGATGACGAGCTTCGCGTGCTTCACGAGCACGCGATCAGCTTCGAGCGTTCCGATTCGCTCGAGCAGATGCGCGGCGCCGTCCAGGACCAGCTGAGGGAGCAGCAAGCGCGGCTCAAGCGAGTCGAACGCAAGCTTGCCGACCTCGAGCTAGGTACCGAAAAAGCCTCCTGGGAGGCCAAACGCATGCTCCACAGGCGGTCGATCGATCGCCTGCGAAGCCAGCTCAAGGAGCTCGACGCCGAACGTCTGGGGCTCGACGAGGCGCTCGACGAGGCCTTTCACCCCTTCTGGGGCTCAGTGTTCAAGGCTGGCGGCGAGGTTTCGAGCTTCGGGAGCCAGGTCGAGCAGTACGCGGGCATCTACACCTCGCGTGCCAGCAACCTCGCCCAGTACTCCCCAATGCACTACTTCCAGAGCCCGAGGCATCGGATGCCTCACGAGGCCTGAGGGTCGAGGCGTGCGTTAGGGCGAAAAATGTTGTCGGTAGACGTGGTGCACTGTCTATACTGCGCGCTCACTCACAACGGAGCGTGTCATGGCGAAAGCAGCCACCAAAAAGACTACTAAGAAGAGCACCGCAAAGAAGCGGACGGCGAAGAAGTCGCCGGCCAAAAAGAAAACCGCGAAAAAGGCAGCGCCGAAGAAAGCCGCAAAGAAGCGCGCGACCAAGAAGCGCGTGACCAAGAAGGCAGCGCCGAAGAAGGCAGCAGCGAAAAAGGCAGCCAAGAAACGTCCGGCCAAGAAGACCGTGAAGGCAGAAGCCGCGGCGCTGAAGAAGGCGGCGAAAAAGCGAACCGCCGCCATCAAGAAGAAGATCACCAAGGCAGCGAAGGACGCCGAGAAAGAAACCACGGCGTTGAAAAAGAAGGCAGAGAAGGGCCTCAAGAAGGCGAGGGCCACGACCAAGAAGAAGGCGAGCAAGGCGCTTCACGATCTCGAGAAGAAGTTCGAGGACGCGACCAAAGAGTTGAAGGCGAAAACCAAGAAGAAGCCGGCCAAGAAGAAGAGCAAGAAGCCGGCCTCGAAGAAGTAGGAGCTGCGCAACTCGACGACGAAGGGGACAGTGACGATGGTCGCTGTCCCCTTTTTGTACACACTGGCACTGGCCCGGACGTTGGCGCGTCTACTCACCGCCAAGGCGTTGCGAAGCAAGGCCGGCGAGGGAGGACTACGTGTGGGAGTGGGTGGGTCGGATGTCGCGAGACCCGGGTCGAATGTCGCTAGACCCGGGTCGAATGGAACTAGTGGAGCCAAGGGGGATCGAACCCCTGACCTTCGCACTGCCAGTGCGACGCTCTCCCAGCTGAGCTATGGCCCCGAAAGGAGGAGCGGCTTAGCACCCCAGGCCCACCGCGCAAACAACGCCCTGTTTTCTTGACCTTTTGCGGCTCCGAAGCGAAAGGAAGAAAGCGATGCGCGCCGCCGTATTCTGCCTGTTTCTTCTGACCGCGTGCAGCGGCTACGATGACCTCCCGCTGCTCGAGATCGAGAGTATCGAGCCACCCGAAATCGAGCCCGGGACGACCCTACGGATTCGCGGCCACGGCTTCCCCTTGGGGCGCGCGGCCGCTGTCGAGCTCCGGGGCTCGGTTCACCGACCTGGCACCTCCGTGACTGCGATCGACGCCGGACTCGAGGGGGTCGTTCGCTCCGAGTCGCTCATCGAGGTGCCGATCGCGGCGGAGCTGCTCGAAGCGCTCGGGGGTCGCGCTACATTGGACGGCGAGCTC
>JBATLA010000653.1:0-1959 GCA_049669945.1 Polyangiales bacterium
AGCTCCATGTTGCGAACGGCCCAAGCCCGATCGGCGCGGACGCCGCCAAGGTCGACGCGCGTCTCGTGCAAGTCTTCGCCGACCATGGACTTGACTGGGTAGCGGTGGAGCGATCGGACTCGGCCAACGACGGACATGAGCCCCTTCTATCGCAGTCTAGCCTCGCTGCCGACTCTCTTAGCCCATCGGGAGGACGATGAGCGCCGAACTTCGCGGTGCTAGCTTGTTATGTCGCGTGACCCGCGGCGCGGACCGGGCCTTTGTGTCTACTAGGCTCCAGTGAACCAAGTCCGAGGCGTCTCCATGCGTTATGCCGTGTTCACATTGTCCCGGAAATAGCGCGATAACCTCGCTTTCGTGAATTCGTGCCGTGCCCTTCGGAGGGAGAAGTCGTGGGTTCGAATCCCTCCGTGTCTGCAAAACGCGCATTGTGCCTCTTTTCTCTATCGAGCGGCTCGCCGCTTGGACAGGGATTTTGTTTCTGGCGACGAGTCCAACTAGCCTGAGTAACGGCCGGGTGCTCGCCCCGGTCGAGTTGGGGAACAGGAAACGAGTCGTGCTATCAAGAACATATCTTGCGATGCTCCTCTGCGTCGCGTCGTGCGCTTCGGCGCATCGCGGCGCGACCACGGTCGAGGAGGGGAGACCGCGCCGTGCGGGTAGGGACTCATCCGTGCAGCTGTCCGAGAGCGTCGTCCAGTTTTCGACTTCGGTGACCCAGGCGTTGAACGACGGCGCGAGGAAGCCACCGGCGAGCAACAGTTACAGTCACCAGAGGTTGCTGGGCCCGAGAAAGCGGCTGGGGGAGCCGCACGTCCAACTGGAGCCCTCCGATGCACACTCCATGCTCGCGTCGACCGACTGCTCCGGCTGGCTCAGCTTCGTGCTCAACACGGTGTCGCCCCTCCACGAAGCGGTCTTGCAGTCGCAGCGGCGACGAGAGGAATACAACCGCGTCTATTCCGAGGACTTCGCCCTGCGGGAAAGTCGGAGACCGTGGTCACGAGCGTTCGTGGTGACGCAGTACCTTCGCAGTGACCATGCGCCGGCGACGGGCTTCGAGCCGGTCGCGAACTTCGAGGACCTGCGGCAAGGCGACATCGGTGCGTACGCGATGGGACGCTACGCAAAGCCGTCCGATGAGAGCCGCCCCAAGCCCAGGGATACCGGTCACGTCTTCGTCGTGGTGGCCCCGCCCACCGTGCTCGACCCCACGACGAAAGGCTACGACGGGCGCGGAACGCTTCACGAAGCGGCGACGAAAGTCATCGCCGTACCGATCGTCGACTCGAGCGCGACCGTTCATTTCGACCCTGACTCGAGGAAAAACGACAAAGGGCGCTACTCCTTGCCCAAGGTCCGACCGCATGCGCGCGCAGAGGCGGGCGGCGTGGGTTCCGGCACGATTTGGTTTTCTCTGAGCAAGGACGGGCGGGTCCTCCAGCGGCGCATGGGCCCCCATCAGCGATATCGCCCCGTGCTGGCCCGAGCTGCCCGGCTGCGCGGGCGTATCTCTCTCGACGAGGAGGTTCTGGACGGTGCAGGCGCTCTCCTGGTCCGCGTATTCGACAGCTCTCCTTCTGAGTTCGATGGTGTGCCCTACGGGGAGGTGCCGGTCGATATTACCGGGGAGGGCGGCGTGCGCGTCGTTCATGGGCGGCTCGTCTTGAAAGGCCACAACGATTTCTCGGGAGGCGTCACCGTGCAGTCTGCGGAGTTGATCGCAGCCTCGCCCACCGCGTTGGGCGTTGGGGACGTCGTCGTCCGCGGCGGATCGATGACGCTTCAAGAGCCCGCCATCGCGGAGTCAGCCACGCTCACGCTTGCCAAGGGGCTGCCCGATGGGGCGATTCGTCTCGACTTCCGCGGCCGCGACGTCGTGCGAAGCCTTCAAATCGGAGGCACGTTGCACCGCTGCGGAACCTGGGGAGGGCCCGAGTCCGGAGCCATGTTCGTCGA
>JBATLA010000654.1:0-4692 GCA_049669945.1 Polyangiales bacterium
GCTCGATGGGGCGGAGCCACTTCCACAAGCGCAGGGTGGCCTGCCCGGACCGCTGTCGGACCACGGAGGCGGCAATGGTCGCGAGCACCGCGTAGGCAACGGCGGTTCCGAGCACGCCGAGCAGTGCCACACCGACGCCGTACGCCTGAAGAAACGAATAGGCCACGAACGCCGCAGCGAGCGCCACGCACAAGACCCGGCCGATCAAAAGGCGGGCCTGCACGGCCTCGAGCTCGCGGAGCATGCGCTCCGCCACCGTGGCGTTGTTGTTGCCCTCCTCCGAGAGCGCCTGGAGCCCTGCCTCTCCGAGCGTGTGGATGCCGGCGCTAACAGCTGCGAGCAGCGCACCCAAACCGACGCCGACGACGATTGCGGCGGCCAACTGTATACTTGGAACGTCCAAGACCTTGTGCGCTTCTAGAGTACCGAGGACGCCGATCGGCCGCAACAGCCGAGGTTAATCCTCACGACGCTGGTCACGAAGGGCCCGAATTCGCAGGCGAAGGGCGTTGAGGCGAATGAAGCCGGTCGCGTCTTGCTGATCGTAGACCTCGTCCGCTTCGAAGGTGGCGAACTCCGGGTCGTAGAGCGTGTTCGGGCTGCGCCGGCCGACGACGTCCGCGTTGCCCTTGTAGAGCTTGAGCCGTGCCTCGCCCGTGACGTCTTTTTGAGCCTCGTCGATGAGGGCTTGCAACATCTCGCGCTCAGGCGCGAACCAAAATCCACGGTACACGAGCGACGCGTACTCGGGAATCAGGCCATCGCGTATCCGAAGGACTTCGCGGTCGATGGTGATCGACTCGACAGCGCGGTGCGCCTTTTGAAGAATCGTCCCACCCGGCGTCTCGTAGACGCCGCGCGACTTCATCCCGACAAACCGGTTCTCGACGATGTCGACTCGGCCGACTCCGTGCCTCGCGCCGATTTCGTTGAGGCGGAGGATCAGCGAGGCAGGCGAGAGGCGCTCGCCGTTGACACTGGCTGGATCCCCATTCTCGTAGCCAACGACAATGTACTCCGGCTCGTCCGGCGCGTCCTCGGGGGCGGTCGTCCACCGGAACATGTCCTTGAGCGGTTCGTTCCACGTGTCCTCGAGGACGCCGCCTTCGTAGCTGATGTGGAAGAGGTTGGCGTCCATCGAGTAGGGCTTCTCGGCCGTCACCTCGATGGGAATTTTTCGATCCTTGCAGTAGGCAATGCAATCGCTCCGGGAACGAAGGTTCCATGTTCGCCACGGCGCGATGACCTGGATGCGCGGATCGATCGCCATGGCGGTGAGCTCGAACCGAACCTGGTCGTTGCCCTTCCCCGTCGCTCCATGAGAGATCGCATCGGCGCCTTCGGCCTTGGCGACGTCCATCATGGCCTTCGCGATGACCGGACGGGCAATCGATGTGCCGAGCAGGTAGTCGCCCTCGTAGACCGCGTTGGCGCGGAGCATCGGAAAGCAGAAATCGCGGGCGAACTCCTCCTTGAGGTCGGCGATGATGCACTTGGAGGCGCCGGTGGCCTTCGCCTTTTCATCGAGGCCTCCGAGCTCCTCGCCCTGCCCTATGTCCGCGCAGAACGCGATCACCTCGGCGCCGTACGTTTCCTTGAGCCATGTCAGAATGACGGATGTGTCGAGACCGCCGCTATAGGCGAGCACGATCTTCTTCGGGGTTGCTGCCATGGGGCCGGATGGTAGTGGCCCCCCCGGCCGGTGCAAGCGCCCGAACGTCAGGCGACGCGGATGATGGCTTTTGCTTCCAATAGCTCGGTGAACACCCGGAGCGCTTCGAGCCTCTTCATCTGGCAAAGCGAGAGCACCTCCGCGACCGTGCTCTGCCCGTCGACCAATGACAGCAAGAACGCGGCCTGCGGGTCGAGCCCGAGCCACTTCACCTTGGCCACCGGAACCGCGAGGTTGAAGAGGTAGTCCAGCGAGCCGATGCGCGTCGTGTAACGCGCCTCGAGGCGCTCCCGACTCGTTTCGGCGTATTGACGCGCTCCCTCGTCGTCCGGGTCGACCCCGAGCTGAAGCTCGGCCGCGCTGAGCGCGGCAACGTAGTCACCGAGTGCGAACCGATCGGCGATCTCTTGATGAATGTCGTCCGGGACCGCGTCCACCGGCTCGCTCCCGCCGTCGGATGAAGGGACCGGCTGCGGCGGAAGCAAGCTCCGCCGATCGCGGTCGACCAACCACGCGTCGCCCGACGGACGAATCGTCGGCTGCTGACTGGCGCTCGGTGCGACGGTCCCACCGTTCAGGTCGATCCCACCGTCGGCTCCAAGCACTCCCGGATGATTGGATCCGCCCGCCCGAGGCTTCGTCGATACCATGGGCTACGCCGACTTGCCGACGACGCCCTTGAACATGCGCTGCGTCCGACCGAGCGACTCGAGCTCTTCCTCGAGGCCATCTATGTCGCCCCGCTCGAGCAAAGTTCGCGCTTTGTCGACCACGCCCTTGGCCTTGTCGATGGCATCGCGCCCGAAGTCGCTTCCTGCCACGATCGACTCGACCTCGGGGAAGAGCCGCTCGATTTCGGCGATGATCGTTTCGGCCTCTTGGCGGATCTTTTCAGCCGCTTCGTCCTCGCGGCGCGTGACCGCGAAGTCCGAGGCGTCGGTCATCATCTCGTTGATCTCGTCCTCGGTGAGGCCGCTCGTCGCCGTGACCGTGATCGACTGCTCCTTGCCAGTCTCGACATCCTTGGCGTGCACACTGACGATACCGTCTGCGTTGATCTCGAAGGTAACCTCGACCTCCACCTGGCCCGCGGGCGCGCGACGAAGCCCAGTGAGGATGAACTCACCGAGAAGCTCGTTGTCCTCCGCGCGTCGCGACTCGCCCTGGAGAACCAGGATCTTCACCGCGGTCTGGTTGTCCCGCACCGTCGTGAAAGGCTTGCTGCGCGAGGTCGGAACCGTGGTGTTCTGCGGAATGAGCTCTTCGAAGTAGCCGCCGACGACCATGATGCCGAGGGTGTGCGGCGTGACGTCGAGGAGCACCATGTCGAGCTCCGGAGAATCGTCGACGAGCGCGGCTCCCTGAATCGACGCGCCAAGTCCGACCACCTCGTCGGGGTGGACGCCTTTGCAGGGGTCGCGTTGGAAGAACTTGCAGACCCGCTCCTGCACTTTGGGCATGCGGGTCATGCCGCCAACCAAGATGATGTCTTCAACCTCGCCCTTGTCGAGACCGGCCTCGCCGAGTGTGAGCTCGCAGATTTGAATCGTGCGGTCGACCAGGTCGGCCGTGAGCTCCTCGAGGGTGGACCGCGTGAGCAAGCGCTGCAGATGAAGCGCTTCGTTACGTGCGCTGGAGATGATGAAAGGCAGGTTCACCTCGGTCTCCGTCACTGCGGAGAGCTCGCACTTGGCCTTTTCGGCCGCGTCCTTGAGGCGCTGCAAGGCCATGCGGTCCTGCCGCAGGTCGATTCCGTGCTCGTGCTGAAAGCCCTCGACCAGCCAGTCGATGACACGCTGGTCGAAATCCTCGCCTCCGAGGAAAGTGTCACCCGCAGTGCTGATGACCTTGAACACACCCGAGCTCGAGATCTCGAGGATCGAGATGTCGAAGGTGCCACCGCCGAGGTCGAACACCGCGACGGTGCGATCGATGTTCTTGCCGAATCCGTACGCGAGCGCCGCCGACGTGGGCTCGTTGATGATGCGAATGACGTCGAGGCCGGCGATGGCCCCCGCGTCTTTCGTGGCCTGCCGCTGGTTGTCGTTGAAGTAGGCGGGTACGGTGACGACGACCTTGTTGACCTCTTCACCGAGATAGTCCTCGGCGACCATCTTCATCTCCTGCAGCACCATCGCGCTGATCTCGGGGATGGAGTAGACCTTGTCGCGCATCTTGATGCGGCAGTCGCCGTGCGGGCCCTCCACGATGTGGAACGGCGTCGTCTGAATCGTGTTCTTGACCTGAGGGCTCTCCCACTTGCGGCCAATGAGGCGCTTGCAGGCGAACACGGTGTTCTCGGCATTGGTCACGGCCTGTCGCTTGGCGATGTGGCCCACCAAACGCTTGCCGCCCTCGGTCACGGCCACCATCGAGGGGGTGACCTTGTATCCCCCTCGATTTGCGATGACCACGGGCGTGCCGCTTTCGACGACGGCGACGCACGAGTTGAATGTACCTAGGTCAATCCCAATGACTCTTTCCATGCCCCACTTCCAAGCGCTCCGATGCGTTCGTCACATCACCCCCCGAGCTGCTTTCTAAGATTTTTCACCATCTCGTGCTTCGGGTCCAGCTTTGCAGCCTCATCGAGCTCTTTTGCGGCACTATTGTCCATGCCAGCATCGATGTAGATGCGCGCCAGGAGGAGCCGAGAGTCGAGCGCGTCGGGCTTCAGTTCCAGGCTCCTGTGGGCGAAATCCCGTGCTTTTCTCAGATCGCCGCCGGCGGCAAGGATGGCTTTTGCCGCTCGCCTGGGTGCGACTGGGTCGTTCGGCGCCGCATCTGCGACTTTGGCCCACGAAATGCTGGCGGCGGCCCACATGTTGTTGTCTTCCTCGTACTTGGCCTGCTCGCGATGGATGTCCAGGAGCTGAACTCGAAGCTGCGAGCTCACCCGCTGGTAGTGCTCCTGGACCGACTGGTCGGCGGCATCGAGCGCGATCGCCATGCGAAGCGCGGTCGCGGCGGCGGCCAGGTCGCCCTCGGCCTCGGCAATCCGCGCGTTCTCGAGATGGTTC
>JBATLA010000655.1:0-1791 GCA_049669945.1 Polyangiales bacterium
CCACCGACTCAGCGGGTCGGCCAGCGGTCTAGGGTCCGTGACAGCCTTCCAATGAAGTACGATTCTGGGAGCGACAGCTCGCTGTAATCATTTGGTTTTCAGAGATTCGATGATGCTATCATTGGAATGTTGCAGTATTAATCCTTGACGCAGTGCGTTGCAGTACCCAAGATTAGATATATCCCAGCGGGCGTCTCGTCCCAGCAAGGCGCTTGCCGCACCGATTGGGGGTGTCTCATGACAACCGAACTACTCATCGTCATCATGTCCATCGTCGCGCTCCACGTCGCCGCTCTTGTCGGCGGGGGGTTGGCGCTAGGCGTCATGAAGCTCTTCGGCCGAAAGCCGCCGAGCCTTCCGACGGGCGACCCGACAGAGACGGCCCACTAGGGCGAGCTCAGCACCAAGAGGCCTGGTGGCCCGGCTGCTCGATTAGCTCGCGGAGGTTCGCCGAGACTACGCGGTAGCCCACGTTGCCGTAGAGCTTCTGCCGGCCCTGATTGAGGTAATAGGTCGGGCTGCCTTCGATCCCGTGCTTGTCGCGCAGCTCGACGTCCCGGCAGGCCTCGGCGAGCGCCTCGCCGGACTCTAGCTTTGCCTCGATTGCAGGGACTGGGAGGCCCACCTCCGCGAGCACGTCGAGGAGCACGCCCCGATTGGAGATGTCACGGGCGTGCTCGAAGAACGCAGAGCGTACCCGCCAGATCGCTTCTTCGAAGAGGCTGCGCCCGCGGAGATCTTCGCGGCGCTCGACCGCCAAGACGCCTTCCTCTTGAAGGAGGCGGACGGCACAGAGCATCTCGTGCGCCGTCGCCGATGTCGTTGGCGCCGCGTCGCGCCACACGCCGTCGCTCACCGTCGCGTGGGGAAAGCCCTCGGCGACTTTGCGTACGTGAGCGCCAAAGCCCGCATACCCGCCCCGGTCCTTCCAACCCTCACCGATGCGATATCGCGTGGCCCCGAAGATCGGGATGAATCGGTACTCGAGCTCGATGGCGCTGCCGAACTCCTTTCGGAGCTCATCGAGTCGGACTTCCGCAACGTACGCCCAGACACACAGGACGTCCGACACATAGGAGATGTGAATCGTCATTCGAACACCATGTAGAAGATTCCGGCGATGAACAGCAGGGCAAAGACGACCAGCCATTGGCGCCAGATGTCGCTCTGAAGCGCGGACGTGTCTGCCGGCTCGACCGCCTCGGTGCGCGTGCACTTGGGGCAACGCGGGTCGTCGCCGGCATCCTCCAGCGTGAACTCGTAGTCGCAGTCGGCGCAAAGGTAGCGAGTCGACATTTGGCTCACCACCGCCCGATGCCGCCCATGTCGTGCACCTTCGTGAAGCCGTTGCTCTCCAACAGCCGCTTGGCCATCGCGCTTCGGCCGCCGCTCTGGCAATAAATGACGATCTCCCCGTTCTTGTCGCCGAGCTCGTCCATTCGGCCTGCGAGCTCTTGGATCGGGATGTTGATCGAGCCTTCGATCGCCCCGCCAGCGTACTCGCCCGTGCTCCGGACATCGACGAGCAGCGCGCCGTCGGCCACGAGCGCGCGCGCATCCGAACCGGCCACGCGAACCGCCGTGAGCTTCATGTAGAGCACGGCCACGACGAGAATCGCCAAGACCACGAGGATGATCTTCGAGAGCATGGCCCAAGGATAGTGCCCGCCGTTGTACGCGCCAGAGGCGGCGTGCCGGCCGCCCCACGATCCGGTACGGTGCTGCCGTGAACGCGATCGTGAAGCTCACTGTGGCCCTCCCGCTTTCGCTGCTAGTGATTGTCGCTTGCAG
>JBATLA010000656.1:0-2042 GCA_049669945.1 Polyangiales bacterium
AAGATGGTGATGCCGGGCGACAACGTGAAGATGAAGGTCACACTCATCACGCCGGCGGCCATGGAAGAGAAGCAGCGCTTTGCAATTCGGGAGGGCGGCCGCACCATCGGCGCGGGCGTCATTTCCACGATCATTGAGTAATCAAATGGCAGCGAACAAGATCCGAATTCGACTCAAGGCATACGATCACCGGTTGTTGGATCAATCGGCGACGGAAATCGTCGACACGGCGAAGCGCACCGGTGCGCGGGTCGCGGGTCCGATCCCGCTGCCGACACGCATCAACAAGTACACCGTGTTGCGTGGGCCCCACATCGACAAGAAGTCGCGCGAACAGTTCGAGATTCGGACCCACAAGCGGCTTCTCGACATCCTGGACCCCACACAGCAGACACTAGACGCTCTCATGAAGCTGGATCTTTCAGCGGGCGTCGACGTGGAGATCAAGTCGTAAGGCGGTAACTGCATGCCCAAGGTAAAGGTCCACAACTTGAGCGGGAAGGCCGTCGGAGAGATCGAGCTCTCTGACGCGGTCTTCGATGCGATCGTCAACGAGAGCGTCCTCTATGACGTCCTCAAGGCGCAGCTCGCCAGCAAGCGCAAGGGCGCGGCTTCGTCCCAGACACGGGCGGAGGTCACCGCGACCAAGCGTAAAATGTACAAGCAAAAAGGCACAGGCAACGCTCGTCATGGCTCCCGACGCGCTCCGATCTTCGTCGGTGGCGGAACGGTGCATGGCCCGAAGCCTCGTGACTTCGGCTATCGGCCTCCGCGCAAGATGCGGCTTGGCGCGCTCAAGGGCGCATTGAGCCTCAAGCTCCGCGAGGGGCAGCTACGGGTCGTCGAGGACTTCGAGCTTGCCGAGATCAAGACCAAGAAGCTCGTCGAGGTACTCGGCAAGCTGGAGGTCAACGGCGGCGCCCTCATCGTCGATGGCAAGGACAACGACAAGTTGCGCCTCAGCGCCCGCAATCTTCAGAACCACTCGGTTCTGCCTCCAGAGGGCGTGAACCTCTACGATTTGCTCCGCCACGAGCACGTGGTGCTCACCAAGGGCGCGGTCGAAGCGCTGGAAGCGAGGTGTCAGTGATGCACGTCGAAGACGTAATCAAGCGGCCTCTCTACCTCACGGAGAAGGGATCCAAGCTTCGAGAGGAGCAGAACAAGTACGTGTTCGAGGTCGACCTCGAGGCGAACAAGCTCCAAATCAAGGACGCCGTCGAGACCTTGTTCAAGGTCACCGTCGATGAAGTCAACACATTGGTGATGCGAGGTCACATGCGCCGCATGGGCCGTACGTACGCCAAAACCCGCAACTGGAAGAAGGCGATCGTCACAGTCCGCGAGGGCGATTCGATCGACTTCTTCGAGGGTGTCTGATCATGGCTATCCGTAAGTTCAAACCTACGTCTCCGTCCCGCCGCTTCTACGAAGCGCCGGACTTCGAGATGATCACGCGCGGGAAGCCGGAAAAGAAGCTCCTCGACTCCAAGAAGCAGACTGCTGGCCGCAACAACCAGGGGCGCATCACCTCGCGGTTCCGTGGGGGTGGTCACAAGCAGCGGTACCGCAAGATCGACTTCAAGCGAAACAAGGTCGGCGTGCCGGCCACCGTGAAGGCGATCGAGTACGATCCCAACCGTTCGGCTCGCATCGCGCTTCTGCACTACGCGGACGGCGAGAAAGCCTACATTCTCGCGCCGGACGGCCTTCAGGTCGGTACGCAGGTGCTTTCCTCGAAGAACGCCGACGTGAAGCCAGGCAACTCCATGCGACTTCGCGACATGCCACTCGGCACGATGATTCACAACATCGAGCTGAAGATCGGTAAGGGCGCGCAGCTCGTGCGCTCGGCTGGCACCGCCGCACAGCTCATGGCCAAGGATGGGGACTACGCTCAGGTTCGCCTTCCGTCCGGCGAGGTTCGGATGGTGCACCTCAACTGCCGCGCTTCGGTCGGGCAGGTCAGCAACTCGCAGCATGCGCGTGTGACCCTCGGCAAGGCGGGCCGCAGCCGCTGGATGGGCAAGCGCCCTCACAAC
>JBATLA010000657.1:0-2263 GCA_049669945.1 Polyangiales bacterium
ATCATGGGCTGCTCGGGCAGTTCGCCCAGGTCGTGGACTTGGAAGCACTGGGAACCGCCGAGGTATGAGCCCATGAGGGACAGCATCTACCTGGCCTGGCGATACCTTCGTCACCACCGAGCCAAAACGCTCCTGCTGGTGCTGTCGCTTTCACTATTCCTCGGGCTGCCGTTGGTCATGCGTACGATGAGCCACGCGACGCAACAGTCGTTGGTATCTCGGGCCGAGAGCACACCGCTCTTGCTTGGCAAGAAGGGGAGCAGCCTCGACCTGGTTGTGGAGGCGCTCTACTTTCATTTGAAGGACGTCGAGCCGATCAGCGGAGCCGATGTCGACGCGATGCAAGCCACGGGCTTGGCGCTGGGCATTCCTATTCGTACGGGGCTCTCGGCTCGCAATTTCCCGATCGTTGGGACGAGCTTGGACTATTTCCCGTTCCGGGGACTTCGGATCGCCGCGGGTCGAGAGCTTGCGATCATGGGCGAGTGCGTCTTGGGCGCGGAGGCTGCCGAGACACTCGGGCTCGGGCCGGGAGATGCGCTTCTGACCTCTCCATCCACCCTGTTCGATCTGGCGGGCGTGTATCCATTGAAGCTCCATGTCGTCGGCGTCCTCGAGCCGAGCTACGGGCCCGATGACGAGGCTGTGTTCGTCGACCTCAAGACCGCCTGGGTTGGCGAAGGGCTCGGCCACGGTCACCAAGACGTGGCGCGCGCCGGGCCGGACGTGGTGCTCAAGCGTCAGGGCGGCACGGTCACGGCCAACGCGAAGCTCGTCCAATACAACGAGGTCACCGAATCAAACCTCGACAGCTTTCACTTTCATGGAGACCGATCGACCTACCCCGTGACTGCGGTCATCGTGGTGCCTCATGACGAAAAGGCGGGGGTACTGCTGCGCGGCCGCTTCATCGATGCACCGACTCGGCAACTGCTGCGGCCCGCGCAGGTGGTCGACTCGCTCAACAAACAGATCTTTCGGTTCGAGCGCGTCTTGCAGATCGTGGTGTGGACCGTGGGCTTGGCGACTGCCCTCATGTTCGTCTTGGTCATGGTGCTCTCGTGGCGGCTTCGGGCCGAGGAGCTTCGCACGATGACGCGGCTCGGTTGCAGCAGATGGAAAGCTGCACAGATCATGGGCGCGGAGATCGCCATCATGGTAGGTGCAAGCATTGCGCTCGCGGCGATCTTGGGAATCGTCATGGCGCAGTACGGAGAAACCTGGATCCAGAATCTCATCCTGAGGGGTTCGTGATGCGAATGCGAAGCCGAGCGCGCTCACTTCCAATCGTGACCGCAGTCTTGGCCATGAGCCTCGGTTGCTCGCGCAAAGCACCGCCCGAAGCAGACCTGGACTCGAAGCATCCCGATTCGTCCAGCATCTATGCGGTCAACTATCCCCTCTCCTACCTCGCGGAGCGGATGGTGCCCGCTGGCGTTCGGGTCGTGTTTCCAGTGCCCGAGGGCATCGACCCGGCGTTTTGGAAGCCCTCGGCCGAAGCGGTGCACGAGGTTCAGAAGGCGAGCTTGATACTGCTGAACGGTGCCGGCTATGCGCGTTGGACGCGATACGCAACCCTCCCTCAGGCACGAATCGTGATCACAGCGGACGGGTGTAGAGAGGCATTTCTTTCGAGCGAGGACACCGCTCAGCATCAACACGGGCCCGAGGGCAAGCATGCCCACGCGGGGCTCGCGTTCACGACCTGGCTCGACTTCCGTTTGGCGGCCTGCCAGGCAGCCCATATTCGTGACGCCCTCGTCGAACGCTGGCCGGAGGACAAGGCGAACATCTCTAGCGAGTTCGAGTCGCTCGAGCGCGACTTGCTCGACCTAGACCAACGAATGCGCGAGGTCGGCAAGGGCGTGCGGTCCCAGCCGCTTCTCGCCTCACATCCCGTCTATGCATACCTCGCTGACGCCTATGGGCTCTCGATCGAGAGCCTGCACCTCGAGCCGGAACAAAGGTTGAGCGACGATGACTGGAAAGAGATCGACGCATGGCTAAGCGATCATCGCGCACAGTGGATGCTGTGGGAGGCCCCTCCCCTCGCGGCCACCGAGGCGGCTCTCGTCGCGCGCGGCGTGACGCCGCTCGTGTTCGAGCCGGCTGCTCAGAGGCCCGCGGAGGGCGATTTCATGACGGTGATGAACAGGAACATCGACCGACTCGAATGCGCGACGGGAATCAAGACATGTCCGTGAGCGTCCGAGTCTTGCTCTTTGCGTTCGTGATGCTCCTGCCCCGCATGGCGGTCGCCGAT
>JBATLA010000658.1:0-2231 GCA_049669945.1 Polyangiales bacterium
CGGACAGCTCGCCAGCTTCGCAGCCGCGATCGCGGTGCCGCGAGAAGGGTGGGTCAGCGGGCTCAACGCGCGCCTTCCGAAGGACATCGTCGTTCACGACGCACAAGCCTGCTACCGCCGCTACAACCCCCGCTTTCACGCGGCGCACAAGCGCTACCGCTATCTGGTTCGCTGTGGGCAGCAGCGGGACCCGTTGATTCGGGAGCGGGCCTGGCAGCTCGGGCCCAAGGGGATGCGCCGCGATGTGGAGAGCCAGCAGCGAGGCGCCGGCGTCGAAGACTATCTCGACCTAGACGCGATGCGCGCCGCCGCGGCGCACTTCGTCGGCGAGCACGACTTCCGGGCGTTTCGGCAATCGGGTGACGAGCGCGAGATCGTGGTGCGCGAGATGTTCGAGGTGAGCGTGAACCCAGGGTGGCTCGGGCGGCCCGACCTCGTTGCCTTCGAGGTGGTCGGCAATGCGTTCATGAAGAACATGGTTCGCATCATGGCAGGTACCCTGGTCGACGTCGGCCGAGGTCGGATCCCCCCTGACGCGGTGCCCGCGATGTTGCGCGAGGATTCGGAGCGTACGGACGCCGGCCAAACGGCGCCCGCGCACGGGCTGACGCTGGTCCGCATCGAGCTCAGGCGTTTCGATGGTCCAGGTGACGCGTTCGACCGGCCGACACAGGGCGAGCCCCCCTGCCGCCACTAGAACGTGATGCCGACGCCGCCGGTGAAGTAGAGCCTGTCGCCCACCGGCGCCTTGCTGTTCGCGTCCGAGCCGGCGAGCTCGACGAAAAAGAACGAGCTGTTGATGCCCCAGTCGATGTCGAGGGAATTCGCCCGGCGTGGGTTGACGAAATTGAGCTCGAGCGCGAACTGAGCTGCCCAGCCGAACCCGAAGCTCGAGCCGCCTTGCTTGCCGTTGCCCACGTCCTCGTTGAAGAAGACGCTGTTAAAGCCAACCTTGCCCGTAAACACGAAAGGGACCGGGGTTAAGCGGGCCAGCGCGTCCACGCGAAGGACGGCCACGACGTTCAAGGGAATGATCGTGAATTTCGCGCCTTGCGTAGATGGGATGCACGACGTCGTCGATCCGAGCTCGCACGCCGTGCCCTTGTAGGCCGCCCACCCTCCTTGAATCCCGAGCCCGATGGGTCCGAGAAACGGAATCCGGTAGAGGAAGAAATCGAACTCGCCCAGGAGGAGCGGACCGTTGTCTCCCGGGTACACCAGGTCGAACGTCGGGTCGCCTGGATCGGGCCGATAGGCGCCGACGCCAAGCGAAAGGAGATATCCCTCCGGGGTCCAAGTCCCCTTCTGCGAAGCATAGTCCGACTCGTCGGCGCTTGCGCGACCAGGAGCGAGTCCCAGCGCCGCCATGAGCGCCAGCGCCGGGGCCAGGCGCTTCACCGACGGCGCCTCCAGACGACGATCGCGCCAACCAAGGCGAGCAGCCAGACGAGCGTACCTCCCACGTGCGTTCCTGAAAGGCTCAACGGGCCGGCAGAGCAACCCGAGCAATCGCCGGTCGCGTCACAGAAGCCGCCGACGGCGACGTTGGTGACCGGTACGGCGCTCGAAAACTCGCTGATGTTGGACTGCGCTTGGGGATTCGAGATGAATGCCTGGTCGAGGGCGGTCACGAAGATGTATGCCGTGTCGCCGAGAGGAAGCCCGTCGGGGGGGTTGATTGAGCTCGAGGAAATCGTTTGACTCGTGCGGGTCTGGTCCGTGGTGATGTTCAAGCGCTCGGCGGTCGATGGATCGTCGCTGAAAGACCAGTAGAAGTCGTAGAGCTGAATGTCGTCGGGCGGATCGGGGTTCGACCAGGTGATGTCGAAATTGGTCTGACTCTGGGGGCTCGTGCTGACGTTGACGACTGCCGGCGGCTCCACGTCGACCAGGAAGTCCGCGATTCCGTAGCTGCTCGCATCGACATCGCTTGAACCGGGAGCCTGGTTGCGAAACACGAAGATCTCGTAGGGCGTGCCCCTCAGCCCGGACGAGTCGCAGGTGACGATCTCGCTGCTCCCCGACTGCGCGTTCAATAGGTTCTGCAGGGTGAGCCCGCTCACCAATAGGTTGGTGCCGACGCTGCGCGGGTTCCCGGAGATCTCGGCGCAGCGCGCGGTGGTCAGTTCCCGGTTGTCGGCAACGTTGCACATCGAATCCTGGCCGCCGACCCAGAGGTACACCTCACTGACCGCACCGCCGGTGCTGTCGAGGCGGATTTGAAAGGTCGT
>JBATLA010000659.1:0-6097 GCA_049669945.1 Polyangiales bacterium
CGCTTGGCTTCCTCCTCGTCGCCGTGCGCGACGGCGTCGCTAAAGGAGGGCAGCGCCGCCGAAGCGATAGCGAGCGCAAACATGCCTTGTGGGATCTCGGCGAGGCGTTGGCCGTAGTAGAGATAGCTGACGCTCCCGGTCGGAAGAAACGACGCGAACAGGCGGGAGAGCAGGACGTTGAGCTGGTACACGCCGAGGCCCGCGAGCAGCGGCACCATCAGCCGGGCGCACTTGCGCACGTAGATGTCGCCGAAACCAATGCGCGGCCGCACGACCAGTCCCTCTTTCGCAAGCGCCGGAAGCTGGGCGACGACTTGCAGCGCTCCGCCGAGAAGAGCACCGACCGCGAGCGCGAAGATTGCGGGCCAGCCGTGTTCGACGAGCACTGGCGCAAGCAGAAGCGCCGCTGCGATGAGCGAGACATTGAGAAGCGCCGGGGCGAACGCGGGCGCCGCGAAGCGCTTGCTGGCGTGCAGCGCTCCCATCATCAGCGCCGAGATGCCCATCAAGAAGATGTAGGGGAACAGCAAGCGGGTGAGGGCGATCGTCGTCTCGAAGAGCGCCTCGTCCCGCTGAAAGCCCCACGCGTACCCTTTGACGATCCAGGGGGCGCCGAGGACACCGAGGAGGCTCACCACTGCCAATACTACGGCCATCGCACCGATAAGGTTTCGATAGAACTCCTTCGCGCGCGCCGCGCTGTCGCGTTCACGGACTTCCGTGAACACGGGGACGAACGCCGCCGAGACGGCGCCCTCTCCGAGAAGGACACGAAGTGCGTTTGGAATCGTAAAGGCCAGCCAGAACGCGTCGGTTGCGGCGAGCGCGAACACCGCGGCCACGACCGCGTCCCGCACCGCTCCGAGGATCCTCGAAGTGAGCGTGCCGGCGGCGACCACGCCTGCGCGGCGGACGATTTCGCCGCCGGAGGTCTTAGCTGGCTTCGCGGACATCGGCGGAAGAATGCGCCGCACGGGCCGATCTCGGCAAGAAAGCCGGGCCGTTCAGCTGGCGCTCAAGAGGCCTTGGAGCTGCGCGATTTCGACCGTGTACGAGGCGCCGCAGTAGTCGCAGCCGATGCTCAGCGGCTCGCCTTCGGCGACCAGGTCTTGAATCTCCGACCGGTCGAGTAAGCTCAGGGCCGTCATGACGCGAAGCTCGCTGCACTGACAACCGAACCGGACCTCGCTCTCGTGCAACCAAGTGAAGGGCATGCCTTCGAAGATCTGTTCGATGAGTCGTGCTGGCGATCCGTTGGACGCCTGTAACCGGTCGCGGATGTCGACGAAGCTCTCGAGGCGCTTCGTCATCGTCTCCATGGCGGCTTCCGCCTCTGCCGCCTCGGGGAGGAGCTGCACGAGGTAACCACCAGCGGCCGGCGTGGGCCCCTCGGTGGTCGAGCCCAGCGATACCATCGAGACGATTTGCTCCGATAACTGCATGTAACGCATGAAGGCCTCCGAAAGATTCCCGCTTTCGGGGACTTCGACGACGCCGCGCTGGAGCTCTGAGTTGGGAAGCGTGCGCATCATCTCTAGGGTTGCGTGCGTTTCGCGAATGTCGGGCGGCGCATCCGGAGCTGGGGACTGCAGCAGTCCCCGGCTCCAGCCGTCGGGGTGGGAGTCCGCGACCAGCTGCCCCGCCCCATCGTCGAATCGAATGATGCATTGTACGCGCAGTGATGGCGCCATCGTCTCGCGATACAGCACGGCGGCGGTGACGAGGTTGGCCATGTCCGTCGCAACGAGCCCAGTCAGCTCTTGGGCGGCGACCACCCCCCGAACGGTGTCCGTCGTTCTCGCGGCCACGATTCGAAACGCCCCATCATTCGTCATGGCTCTCATCACCGCGTCCTTTTCGGGCATGTTTCTCCTTGAAGCGCATTGGCGATTGGTGCGCAAGCGCTACTCTTGGGCTCGGAGGCGGAAATGACAACGCATCAAATCGTTCTCATCCCAGGAGACGGAATTGGCCCCGAGGTTGCGGCCGCGACCACACGTGTTCTCGAAGCGGCAGACGCCCCCGTCGAGTGGGTGGAGCATCACGCCGGCGTCGCCGCCCTCGACAGCCATGGCGAGGTGCTCCCCGAGCAAACGTTGGATGCCGTTCGCGAGCTCGGCCTCGCGCTCAAGGGACCGTGCACGACCCCCGTGGGCAAAGGCTTCACATCGGTCAACGTGCAACTGCGCAAACGACTCGACCTCTACGCTGCCGTCCGGCCCGTTCGCAACCTGCCCGGTATCCCCACCCGATATGAGAACGTCGATTTGGTGGTCATCCGTGAGAACACCGAAGGCCTCTACAGCGGCATTGAGAACGAAATCACCGAGGGCGTCGTCACCAGCTTGAAGGTCGCCACCGAGCGAGCGTCGACTCTAATCGCGCGATGGGCCTTTCAGTACGCTCGCGACCGAAGTCGAAAGAAGGTCACCGTGATGCACAAGGCCAACATCATGAAGCTGACTGATGGCATGTTCATCCGATGCGCGCGCGAGGTTCACGAGAATGACGGATTCGCGGACATCGAGTACCAGGAAGTCATCATCGACGCCGGATGCATGAAGCTGGTGCAGGATCCCACGCAGTTCGACGTATTGCTGCTCGAAAATCTCTACGGAGACGTGCTGAGCGACCTCTGCGCTGGCTTCGTCGGTGGCCTCGGTGTGATTCCAGGCGCCAACATCGGCAATGAGTATGCCGTCTTCGAGGCAGTGCATGGATCTGCGCCGGACATCGCGGGGAAGGGTGTCGCCAATCCACTCGCGTTGATCATGTCGGCCGTGATGATGCTGAATCACATTGCCGACACGCGGGGCGACCAGACCTGCCGTTCGGCGGCCGCTGACATTCGCGAGGCCTACAATCGGGCGCTCTCCGATGGTCAGAAGACGCGAGACCTCGGCGGAGCGCTCGGCACCGACGACTTCGCTGCTGCGGTGATCGAGCGGCTCTAGGCCTCGTCGGTTTCAGTCACGCCGCCGCTGCCGCCGGCCACCCGAAGGAGGGGGGGCAGGACGATGAGGGTGGCGACCAAGCAGCCCGCGATCGTCACGGCGATGAGCTCGCCGAAGGCACGAACCGGCACGAAGGAGCTGAAGAGCAAGACCCCGAAGCCTGCCATGAGCGTCACGCACGAAATCACGATGGCGCGGCCGGTGCCCTTTGCGGCGCGAACGAGGGCGGCCTCACGGCCGATGCCGCGGCGCATCTCTTCGCGGAAACGGGCGAGAACGTGGATTGTCCCGTTCACGGCCAATCCGAGCGAGATCGAGAAGATGATGACCGTTGACACGTTGAGTGGGATTTCGCGCCACACCATGTACGCCATCGTCGCAACCAGTGGGATGAGGTTGGGCGGAATGCTGAGCAGGCCGAGCCGGATGCTTCGGAAGAAGAACGCCAGCAGTAGGAAGATCACGACGACGGCGACGAGCAAGCTTCCGAGGAGGTCGTTCACGACGGCCGCTTGGCCGCGCGATCCGGTGTAAGCCTCTCCGGTAAACGAGACGGAGATCGTTTCATCGTCGCCGATCTCGCTCTCGATCATCTTCTCGAGGGTGTCGAGGAAACGCATCGTGGCTTGGGCGCCAACGTCGCGCAGCTTGAACTGCACGCGAACTCTCTTGCCATCTTCGGTGAGCCAGTCGCTCAATGGGCTCGGGTCGCGCTGACTCATCATGGTGACGAGCCCCTTGATCTGCTTGCTACTCTTGAACGTGTCGGAGCGAACGCTCGGATCGTCCGTCAGCAGTGCGTAAGACTCGCGGAGGATGTCGCCGTAGCTCAGGGTGCGGATGACTTCGGGCCGCAGCGAGGCCCAGTTTCGAATCCGCTGAATGCTCTGAACCATCTCAGGCTCGAGGAAGTGATCGTCTTCGGTGCTCACGAGCACGACTTCGAGGGGGCGAACGCCCGCGAGCTTCTCCTCGATCAGAATCGTCGTCGTGTAGACGGGGTCGGTTTCGTCGAACTGGTCGAGGAGCGCGTGGTCGACAGTGATCTTGCTCGCGACGTACGCAGCGCCGACCGTGAAGAGCGCCGTGCCGAGGAGAACGGCCCACCGCCACCTCAAGAGCTTCGCGACGAGGCTGCTGGTCACACTGGTGAACATGCTCGTCCGTTCACGCCGGACCGACTCCCTTTTGGGCGGAGTGACCCAGGTTAAGATAGCGGGCACGAAGGTGATGATTACGACGTAGGAAATCATCACCCCGATGCCGGCGGTCAGACCGAAGTGCCGAAGCATCACGGTCTTGGACACCACCAGCGATGCGAGGCCGACCGCGGTCGTCGCGGAGGTGAGCATGCACGCCACGGCGATCGCTCTCACGGTGCGCTTGCCCGCCGAGATACGCTCTTCGTCGTCTCCCGAGTGGACCTCGTCTCGGTAGCGCTGGATCAGATGCGTCGCGTCGCTGATGCCGATGATGATTAGCAACGGCACGATCACGTTGTTGAGGATGTTCATCGGCTCGCCGAACAGCCCCATGCCACCCACGGTGACGAGCGCTGTAATCGCGACTGCACCAAGCGGAAGCAGGACTCCCGGCATCCACCGGAACGAGATCCAAAGCAGGATCAAGCACACCAGCACGGTGAGCGGAATCAAGCGCAGGTTGTCCTGGCGCATCTTGCTGACGATGACGCTTCGAAGATACGGCAGGCCGCCCACGTGAATTTGGACGTCTTGTAGCTCGGGTCGGTCGAGAGACTTCTGTAGGTCTTTCATGGCCCGCTGCATTTCACGCGGATCGAGCTCGGGGAGTTGTAGTGCGATGCCCGCGAGCGTGTGGTCGTCGTCGATGAGCCGCCCCACCAGGAGCGGGTTGCCCTCGATCGCCTTTGCGAGCTCGACGGCCTCTGCTTCGGTGACTTCCGTGCCTTCGACGATCGGATCGGTCTTCAGCTCGGCGGAGAGGGCGGGGCCAACCACGGCGATGCCGCCGGGGAACCGGTCAGGATCGCTTTCGATGATGTCGAGGAGCGCGTTGAAAGAGGCGTCCTCGAGATCGCCCTGGGCGTCCTCTTCTGCGTCGAGTGAATCGAGATCGTCGAGCGAGTCGAGATCGTCGAGATCTCCGCCTTCGTCATCACCGACTTCCTCGAGACCATTGAGATCATCGAGATCGGCGTCGTCATCATCCTCGGCGCCTCTTTCGCGCCTCGGGATGTTCAGGGTCGTCAGGCCGGCGACCTTTTCGACCCACGGCTTCTCGGCGAAATAGAGCGAGATGTCGTGAACGCGCTGCAGGGTATCCCTCGACAAAACGTCGTCCGCCTCGACGAGAATCAGCACGGCCTCGCGGCGTTTGCCAAACCACTCCTCAAACCGCTGCTGAATGAGCGCGTATTCCTCGCCCTCGAAGGACGACAGCAGGCTCTCGGGGGCCGGGTCCGCCTTCAGCTTCGGAATCTGGGTCGCAAAGGCGAGCGCGGTCAGGGCGGAAACGATGACCACGAGCCCGCGTCGCTCAGTTACGAGCGTAGCGAGCCAATTCAGGGTTTCCTGACGTCGGGACACGAGCGTGTATGTCTTCTTGGGGAGGGGCTCGCAAGGCTCCTGCCCCGGCTTGACAGCCTAGGCAGGCAGGGCTACCACCCGCGTCCCCAAGGGGAGGATATCAGAGTGGCCAACCACGCCTCAGCAAAAAAGCGAGTCCGGCAGACGATCAAGCGCACCGCCCGCAACCGCCACATTCGCACCCATGTGCGGACCTGTGTGAAGCGTGTCCACGCTGCGGTCGAGGCTGGTGACTCCGATGCGGCGAAGAAGGCGCTCGTCGAGGCGGTGAGCCGCATCGACGGCGCTGTTTCGAAGGGCATCTACCACCGCAAGACCGGCTCGCGGTACATCGCCAGACTGACCCATCAGGTCAACGCGCTCGAGGGCTGAGCCCCAAAACCCGCGTCGGGGAGGGCTGCCCTAGGGGCGGTCCGCGCAGAGCGCGAGCACAGCGTCCTGCAAGACCACGTCCGGTGGGCGTTTACTGCCTTTGAGAGCGCGATCGGCCTCCGCGATCAGCGCAAACGCTTCGCCCAGGCTGTCTGCGGTGAAGCGCCGGGCCGATTCCGTGAGGTCCCCGGCCTTGAATGGGGG
>JBATLA010000660.1:0-2179 GCA_049669945.1 Polyangiales bacterium
GCGTTGGAGGCGTTGGAGGCGTTGGAGGCGTTGGAGGCGTTGGAGGCGTCGGAGGCGTTGGCGGCGTTGGCGGCGTTGGTGGCGTTGGCGGCGTCGGAGGTGTCGGAGGCGTCGGAGGCGTTGGAGGGGTCGGAGGCGTCGCGGGCATGGGAGGTATGGTTGGCACCGGGGGCACCGTTCCCGGACCAGTAATGTCCGATGACTTTCATCGCGGAATCCTGGACACTCGGCTCTGGCAGGTAGTCGATCCGCAGGACGACAGCAGCGTGTCCTTTTCAGGCGCCGGGACGCCCGACGCGCACCTGCTGCTTTCGGTGCCGGCGGGCACGGTGCACGACGCGTGGTCCACGAATACCGCGCTGCGGGTCATGCAAGCCGCCGCGGATACGGATTTCGAAATCGAGGTGAAGTTCGAGTCTGAGCCGACACGAAGGTATCAGGTTCAGGGGCTGCTGGTGGAGCAGGACGCATTGAACTATCTCCGCTTCGACGTATTCAGCGATGGCGAGGCACTGAACGTCTACAGTGCCAGTTTCATCGATGGCGCGGCGACTGTGCATATCCGCGAGTCGATCCCCTCTGCCGCGACAATCTTTCTACGCTTGGCCCGTGCCGGAAATCAGTGGACCGCGCGGTACTCGCTTGACGCCATGACTTGGGTCACGGCAACGAGCTTCTCTCATGCGCTTGTTGTGGGGTCGACCGGTGTCTTTGCGGGCAATTTCGATCCCAATCCGGCGTACACCGCGGTGGTTGACTACTTCTTCGCCACATCTTCTCCAATCGTGCCCGAAGACGGGCTTCTATGCGATCGCGCCGATGAATTTGAGATAGTGACGGCATCCATCGGTGAGGGCAGCGTTCTTCTGGACCCGGTGCAGAGCAGCTATGCCTGCGGAACCGTCGTCACGCTGGCGGCCGAGCCGGATCTTGGCGCCATGTTCGCGCGTTGGGACGGGGCGATCACGGAGAACCGGACCCCGGTCGTCTTTGCGATCGAGATGGACATGTCGGTGGTTGCGAGCTTCGTCCCTGACACCTCTCCGCCCCGAATCCGCAACATCAACGTCGAAGCGAACGAGACCTCAGCCACAGTCCGTTGGGATGCCGACGAACCGAGCATCGGTCGGGTCGAGTATGGTCTGACGCCCTTGTACGAGTTGGGGTCCGTCGCATCGGATATGCTCGCGACGACACACGCGGTAATCCTTCCAGCGCTCGTCGAAGACACCCACTATCACTACCGCATCATCGCGGAGGACTCCGCGGGCAACAGCGCGAGCAGCGCGGGCGCCGTCTTCACGACCACGAGCAGCTCGGGAACCGGCGGGCCCAACATCGATGTCTGGTACGGCCCCTATCAAGCCTTCGGGCAGGCCGGAGTGCCCCAGCGATTCATCAATATTCTAGGAAAAGTTAGCGACGCGGACGGCCTTTCGTCTCTGACCTATTCCCTTGGCGGGGCGCCTCCCTTGCCGCTCTCCGTGGGTCCGGACCGTGCGCGACTTGCAAGCGTAGGGGATTTCAACGTCGAGATTGCCTATCTGAGCCTCCCCGTCGGCGTCAGCGCAGTCACCGTGCGCGCGGTCGACGGGCTGGGAAACGAAACCGTCGAGGTCGTGGAAGTGGAGTACATCGACAATGTCGTCACACCGGAGACCTACAGCATCGATTGGAGCGCAGTGTCCGACGTTTCGGAGGTTGCACAGATCGTCGATGGGAAGTGGTCGCTCGGGAGTGACGGCGTGCGAGTCGTGGAGCCGGGCTACGACCGGTTGATTGCGATCGGCGATCTAGACTGGGTCGACTACGAGGCCACCGTAGAGTTCACGCTGAACGCGCCCGCTGATCCAGAAGATGCTCCCATCGTTGGACTGGCAATGCGATGGACCGGGCACTTTGATTGGGACGGTAGCCAACCTCGGCGCGGTTGGCATCCGCTTGGGGCGTTGCTCGCCTACACTTGGATTAGCGATCCGCCATACACCGGGCTTGCCCGCTGGGGCAGCAACGGGTCCAAGAGCAGAGCCACGGGCCTGGTCCCCGAGCCGCCCGTGGGTATGCCCCACATCCTCAAGATGCGTGGCGAGACGCTGCCCAGCGGTGATGTGGAATACAGTCTAAAGATGTGGCCGATCGGGCAAGCGGAGCCGGGCGCGTGGGGCATCACGTACGTCAC
>JBATLA010000661.1:0-1738 GCA_049669945.1 Polyangiales bacterium
GCGTTCGGCTGGGCGAGCAGCGCGGCACCAATGGGCAGCCGCTCTGGTTGCTCGGTCTCGACGGGGCCGTGGTGGCGTCGAGCGATGTACTCGGCGGAACCGCCGACGGAGCGCGGGTGCTTCGCTATCTCGTCGACCGAACCACGCTCGGCATTTGCGCGGTCGAGTACGGCATCGCCGAGCAGGCGCTCTTCATGACTGCCGCCTACGCAGGCGAGCGTAAGCAGTTCGGCTTCGCGATCGGCGTGTTTCAGGGCGTAACCCAGCGGGTCGGCGATGCGTACATCGACGTCCAGGTGATGCGTTCGTCGATGTGGCAGGCTTGTTGGCGGCTCGATCAGGGCCTGGAGGCCGACAAGGAGCTCGCCGTGGCCAAGTTCTTCGCCTCGGAAGCGGGCGCGCGCGTCGTGGCGGCGGCCCAACACGTGCACGGTGGCATGGGCTTCGATCGCGACTACCCGCTCTACCGCTACTTCATGACCTCGAAGCACCTCGAGTTCACCCTCGGCGGCACCCACGAGAGCCTGACAAGGCTCGGCGATCTGATTAGCGCCTAAAAAGTCCCCGCCTGGCGACCGGCAGCTGGTGAGACCGTCGGAGCCAGGCGGGGGGGATGAAATGAAGGAGAGGTTGTATTGGGGCTTATGGCGCTCGGGCCGGCTCGTTACGGTCGATGCGCGGAGATGTTCCTGCAGGGTTTGGCGGCTGGAAAGTACGTTGGCCGCTCATCGGGTTTCGGGTAGGTTTTCGTGATGGCTGTGACCACGTTTTTTCGCGCCGAGGCGCTCACCACTGAAACGAAAACCAATGTCGTCCGACAAGCATGGGACCGACTCGTCAAGGTTCCCGGCGGGAAACGCGTTTTCAGCCATCTCATCGGCCGACTCGCTCCGTATACGGGGACGATGGGGGCGATCGTTCAAGAGCTTGGGAAGGGCTACGCCAAGGTCACCCTGGCGGATCGGAAGGCCGTCCGGAACCACCTCTCCTGTGTCCACGCGGTCGCGCTTGCGAACCTGGTCGAGTTAACCGGCAACATCGCGCTCGCCTATTCACTCCCCGATGACGCGCGGTTCATCGTCGCCGGCATGAACCTCGACTATATCAAGAAGGCGCGCGGACTGATCACCGGCGAGTGTGAGATTCCGCCCATCGAGTCGAGCATGCGAAACGAGTACGACGTGCCTGTCACGTTGAAAGACTCAAGTGGTGAGGTCGTCGTGAAGGGCACGCTGAGAACACTGGTCGGTCCAAAGCGGCCTTCGTAGTCAGCGTCAGCGCCAGCGTTCAGCGCCAGCGTCAGCGTTCAGCGCCAGCGTCAGCGTCAGCGTTCAGCGACAGCGTCAGCGTTCAGCGCCAGCGTCAGCGTCAGCGCCAGCGTCAGCGCTTAGTCACATCCGACCCACCCACCCCCATCCGTAGTCCTCCCTCCGCGGCATTGCGTTGCAATGCCTTGGCGGCGCCTTCGCGCCGGGCTTCGCCCTTCGGGCTCGCGCGCCAGCGTTCAGCGCCAGCGTTAGCCGGCTGCGCTTTGGAGTAGGGCCTTTGCAGCCGCCCGGGCTTGATCGGTGACCGTGACCCCGCCGAGCATGCGGGCGATCTCTTCAAGCCGCTCCTTGTCCGACAGCAAGCGGATGTCGCTCTTGGTGCGCTTGCCGACGACCTCTTTGTGCACGCGGTAGTGGGCGTCGGCGTAGGCCGAGATCTGGGGGAGATGAGTGATGCACAGGACTTGGCT
>JBATLA010000662.1:0-2338 GCA_049669945.1 Polyangiales bacterium
CGGCGTGGGAGGCGAGCCGCGAGGGGGCCGATGTCCGGGCACTGTCAGTCGCGCTTCCTTATCGGGAGGGCGTGACTTCTCCGACTGTGGTGACCACGGACGAAAGTATCACGTTGACCGAGGGCGATTGGGTGAGCGTCGCCCGGCTCGAAGCTGATGGCGCGTTGCTCGTCGTCGAGACGGTCGGGGGCAAAGAGCGGCTTCGCTACGCCGAGCGCGGGGGCGACCTGCTCCTCGTCGACGTCATCGGTGAAGGGCGTTTCGTCGAGGCCCGAAGCGACGATGAAGTCGAGTGGATGTTGAGTCCGACGCCGGCCGAGGTTTCCGTCGACGGGCTTGCTTTCGACGCCGTCACTCTCGACGGAGCGTGCGGGATGCGTCAGGAGGACGGCGCCCTCATCATCACTACTGCTGGCCCCCGTTTCGGCGTTCACGCCGGAAATGGCAACGGCCGACCTGCCGCACGCATCGCGAAGTCGGCTGCTCGAGGGATCGGCGAAGCGATCGCGCTCGATGGCTCGGCGAGTTGCGACCCTGAAGGAAGCGCGCTGATTCATGCGTGGTCATTGGTCGCAGCACCGGCGGGGAGCGACTGGCCTCTTACCGGGGCGGCCTCCGAAGAAGCGATGCTGACTCCTGATGTGGCGGGCACCTACCGCGTCGCTCTGCGAGTGACCGATTTACAGGGTACGCTGAGTGACCCTACCTTTCTTGAAATCGAAGTGGAGGAACCGTGAAACGAATTCGCATCTCGATCGCGCAAGCCGTGTGCTGTGCTCTACTCGTTGTTGCTGCAGTCTCTGGTTGCTCGAGCACAACGTCCGTCAGCTGCCCGGACTATTGCCCTCCGGATCCCGAATCGGACCAGGTGGCGATGGCCACGGACATCGCTCTTCGGTACATCGACACCCACCCCTACGAGAACGAGCAATGGGACTGGAGATCCGGTGTGTTGATGCATGGCCTCGCCGAGCTCTATCTCGTCACCGGAGATCAGCGTCTCCACGACTACTATCAGTCGTGGCTCGATTATCGCATCGACCAGGGCTATCAGCTCGTATGGAGCGACAGTTGTCCGCCCGCGATCACCGCAGTTGCGCTCCTGAACGAAGCGCCGAGCGATGACTATCAACGGGTCGTTGACGACACGCTCGAATATCTCGACGTAACTGCCCCGCGCACCGAAGAAGGCGGGATCAGTCACAACGGCATTCTCGGGAAAACGTCGGTCTGGCTCGACAGTCTCTTCATGTTTGGAATGGTCCTCAATCGTTGGGGCGAGATCGAGGGGAACGAAGCGCGTCTCGACATGATGTCGGAGCAAATCCAAATCTTCGCCGACGTCCTCCAAGACGATAACGGCTTCATGCGCCACGCGCAGGACTGGCCCGGCTATGACGAGAGCGTGTATTGGGCCCGTGGCAATAGCTGGGTCGTGGCAGCCCTAGCGGACTACCTCCGCATTCGCCTCGAGCACGATCAGACCGATCTCGAGGTCGAGCAGATCTTTCGCGAACACGTTCGAGCCATGATCGGTGCCCAAGACGAGGGAACCGGAAGGTGGCTGACGGTTATGAGCCACCCCGACGAGGCCGACAACTACCTCGAGACGAGCGCGAGCGCGCTATTCGCGTACGGCATCGCGCGCGCCTACCGCTTTGGCCTTCTTGGTGACGCCGAACGCAATGTCGCGACAAAGGCTATCGAAGGCGTCAAGCAGATGGTCGTCGACGAGGGCGACGGGCCCGTAGTCACAGGCGTCTCAACCGCCACCGATCCGTGGCCGCTCCGGTCTCCCACCGGCGGCGAGGATGGCTACCTCGACGTGCCCGTCGAGGACGACGTGAACTACGGGGTCGGCGCCGTGATCCTGGCGTTGATTGAAACCTCCGGCTTGCCTGAGTAATCCTACAGGTTCGTCAGACGGCTTCGGACATTCCGGCCAGAATGTACGCGGCTGCGGGCACTTCCTGACCATCGGACTCGATGCCTGCTACGCACCATCGAGCCGCGTCACGGACGTTGGAGAACGCTTTGTTGGGTGCGGGCTGAGGCGAAATCCATCGGAGCGCCGTGTACGCGCCACGTACCAATGCGTTCGAGAGGACGATGGCGCTGCCGATGTTCTTGTCTCGAATCACCGGGCGTCGACCGTCCTCGAAATCCTTCATCTTCTTGCGAAGCGTTGCGTCCGGGATGTTTTCGATCGTGGTCGTGTCGACGATCAACGCGTGGCGCGTCGGAGCCGCAAAGACGTGCTCGTAGGATTGCTGAAGATAGGTGATGTCGGCCACGTCGATCGAGGAGGGCATCGTGACGTGCACGAGCGGCCACATCG
>JBATLA010000663.1:0-3215 GCA_049669945.1 Polyangiales bacterium
GTGGCGGAAGGCTCGGCGGAGCCGTTGGCGGTGCGGTTGGCGGAGCACTCGGCCGCTGGGTCGGTTGGAGCTGGAGGATCGTCGCCTCGCGACCGTCCCAGATCGACACGATCGCGGTCGCGGTGAGCTTCACCGACTGGCCATCGGGAAGCCGCGCTTCGAACAGCGCTTGGCGGCCCTCTTCGGGCACCGGGTACTCAAAGGACTCGGCGAGCAAAGATTCGGAGTCGGCACCGAGCAGCGCACAAGCGGCCGGATTGGCGAACACGACTTGATTGCTCTGATCGACGACCACGATTCCGTCTGTCGCGCGAGTGAGAAGCAAGCGGCTTTGCGTCTCGGTCCCGTGGGCATCACGAAGCTGCACCAGCAGACGCCGAAGCTCGTACTCCCGGTTGATCGATTGTTGAAGCCCCGACACGTAGTCGTCGGGCACCGCCATCGCCCAGGGCCGCTCTTCAGGCATCGTGCAGGACTCGTCCCCGAGCAGCAGGGTGCAAATGCCGCGCGCCGTCGCTGGAAGCTCCACGCCGAGCGTCGTGTCCCAGCAAAGGATGTGAGGCGCGTGGCTTTCAACGTGGTGAGTCGCGTCTTCGCGGTTCACGGCAACCCGGCAAACCACGGCCTCGGGCCAAGCATGAAGGCTCTCCCGGACCAGCATGATGCGCTCCGGATTGGCCGAGGCGATGAGCACGCGCACGCGTCTTCGCCTCGAAACCAATGACATTTGAGCCTTGCTTACCAGCACCATTCCCCCGGGCGCGGATCACCCTTGACGCCCACCTGAAACCATAGCACTGTAATAAGGCGCTGGTAACGTATTTTTGATGGTGGGTGATGCTGAATAAGCGCGATGGTGAAGACGAGCACGAGGTGCGGGAGGTCCTTCTCGTTGAGGACAACCTAATCGATGCTCAGCTCGTTCGGCGGCTGCTGCGCCGGGTGACGGCGTCGTACTACCGCATCACGCATGTGCGAACGCTCAACGATGCCATCCTTTCGGCTGAAGAGCTGACCCCGGACGTGATCCTCGCTGACCTCAACCTGCCGGACTCGCGGGGCACGGACACGGTCACGAGTCTGCAGACTTCATACCCGGACATCCCGCTGGTGATCGTCAGCGCTTGGGAGGACGAAGCGATCTCGCTTCGCTCGGTCAAGGCTGGCGCGCAGGACTACGTCGTGAAGGGTCACATCGACGGCGCCAATCTTCACCGCGTGATTCGATACGCGGTCGAGAGGAAGCGAACCGAGCTCGAGCTGGTGCGTTTGGCGCACTACGACCAGCTGACGTCGCTCCCCAATCGCACCCTGCTCCGAGAACGGGTCGATCACGCGCTCGGCCGTGCGATGCGAGCCGGCGCCGGGGTCGCGACGCTCGTGCTGGACATGGACCGCTTCAAAGAGATCAACGACATGCTCGGCCACGAGGTCGGCGACAAGCTTCTGGTCGAGGTCGCCCAGCGCATTCGGGCGGCCGTTCGCGATCAGGACACAGTCGCGCGCCTCGGCGGTGACGAGTTCGCAGTGGTACTCGAGGGCGTCAGTGAAGCGAAGGAAGTGCTTCCCGTCATCGAGCGGATCATCGACAGCCTGGCCGAGGTCACCAAGATCGGTGGGCACGAAGTCAACAGCTCCATCAGCGTCGGTATCGCGATGTTCCCCGCAAACGGGAACAATTTGTCGGAGCTGCTCCGAGCGGCGGACCTCGCAATGTACCAGGCTAAGGCGTCGGGGCGGGGCCGATATCAGTTCTTCGCGGATGCGATGCAGGAAGAGGCGCAGTCGCGGCACGCGCTCGAGTGGGCGCTCCGGCGCGCGGTCGAGAGGGGTGAGTTCCAGCTCGTGTATCAGCCTCAGATCTGCTTGAGGACCGGCATGGTCATCGGCGTCGAGGCGCTTCTTCGATGGATGAATCCGACGCGCGGATTGCTGACACCGTACCACTTCATCGCCGGGCTCGAAGAGTTCGGCTTGATCAACGAGGTGGGCGAATGGGTGCTGCAAACGGCCTGCGAGCAGGTTCGGCGCTGGCACGCGATGGACCTCGAGCCGATGCGCATCGGGGTGAACGTTTCGGCACAGCAGTTCGAGGACCCGATGCTGATCGAAAAGATCCGCGGTGCCCTGAAGGAGACCCAGCTCCCGCCCGAGTTCCTGGAGATCGAGTTGACGGAGAGCTGCCTCATGAGCGACCCGGGGGAAGCCGGTGCGCTCCTTCGTGAGCTTCGCGCGGTGGGCGTGCGGATCGCCATCGACGATTTCGGCACCGGCTACTCTTCGCTCACCTACCTTCACGACTTCCCGCTCAACGCGCTCAAGATCGACAAGAACTTCGTGCAGAGTGTGGAGGCCAACGATCGCGGTGGCCCAATCGCCAACATGATCGTCGGCCTCGGGAAGAACTTGGGTCTGGACGTCATCGCAGAGGGCGTCGAGACCGAGGGCCAGCTCGAGTACGTGCGCAATCACGGCTGCGACATCGCGCAGGGCTACCTCTACGCGCGCCCCGAAGCCCCGGACGAGCTCGTCGCCTGGCTGAAAGCCAACCGGCGGGTGTCGGAGACCCGTATCCGCTCGGTTCCCGTGCCAAAGCGCGACGACGAGACCGGGACCTGAGCGCCGGCTCCCGTGTGCTAGCGTGACGTCCATGCCGGCCGCGACGGTCCTCGTCGTCGACGACGAACGAAACATTCTGACGTCCGTGTCCCGCGCGCTCGAGCTCGAAGGGTACGACGTCGAGGTCGCAGGCAGCGCGGAGGTCGCGCTCGACAAGATCGGCAAGCAAAGCTTCGATGCGATACTGTTGGATGTGCAGCTTCCCGGCATCGACGGTCTGCAGATGCTCGACGAGCTCGCCAAACGCGAAGTCGCAACCCCGGTCATCATGATGAGCGGCCACGGCACGATCGACGTGGCGATGGAAGCAATCCGTCGGGGGGCCGATGACTTCATCGAAAAGCCCATCGGAAGCGACCGACTCGTGCTCGCGCTTCAGCGAAGCCTTCGTCTCCGCGCGCTTCAACAAGAAAACCGGGAGCTCCGGCGTAGATACGGTGCGGGCGAAACCCTGCTCGGGCAGAGCGCGCAGATCGAGAGGCTGCGGGAGCAAGTGGTGCTCGCGGCGCGCTCGAACGCTGCAGTGCTGATCCTCGGAGAGCGTGGCACGGGCAAGGAGCTCGTCGCTGGTGCCATCCGCGCAGGCTCCGCCAGGG
>JBATLA010000664.1:0-2207 GCA_049669945.1 Polyangiales bacterium
ACGTGCTGGCCGGTGTGGACGCCATGGTCGAAGCGGGCGAAGTGTTGGTCCGGCTCGAGCCGGCCGACGTGGGGACTGCAAGACACGTGGAACAGGTCGGCGCGACCGATCAGATTCGTTCGGACCTCGAGGAGGTCAACACGCGGCACGCGTTTGGCCTCGACGAGAACCGGCCCGACGCGGTGGCCAAGCGTCGGAAGACCGGGCAGAGAACGGCGCGCGAGAACGTGAGCGATCTCGTCGACGACGGAACATGGGTCGAATACGGCGCGCTCGTCATCGCGGCGCAGCGGCAACGCCGCAAGAAGGAAGACCTCGTCGCCCGCACGCCCGCAGACGGCATGATCGCGGGGATCGGCCGGATCAATGGCGCGCTGTTCGACGCGCGCGACACTCGGGCGGTCGTGACGTCGTACGACTACACGGTGCTCGCAGGTACCCAAGGAACGATGAACCACCTGAAGAAGGACCGCATGTTCGAGATCGCAGAACAGCAGGGCCTGCCGGTCGTGCTGTTCTCCGAGGGCGGCGGCGGCCGGCCGGGAGACACGGACCACGCGATCGTCGCCGGCCTGGACTGCCGCGCTTTTCAGTACTTCGCCGAGCTTTCGGGGAAAGTGCCGTTGGTCGGGGTGAATTCGGGTCGCTGCTTCGCCGGCAACGCGGCCTTGCTCGGTTGCTGCGACGTCGTCATCGCTACCAAGGCGTCCAACATCGGCATGGGGGGCCCGGCCATGATCGAAGGTGGCGGTCTCGGGAAGTTCGCGCCCGAGGAGATTGGACCCTCCGAGTCGCAGTATCGAAACGGTGTCATCGACGTGCTCGTCGACGACGACGCCGAGGCAGTCGCAATGGCCAAGAAGTACTTGGGCTACTTCCAGGGCGACCTCGAGACCTGGACGTCCGTGGACCAGACCCTGCTTCGATCCGCCGTGCCGGAGAATCGGCTTCGCGTGTACGAGGTGCGCCATGTCATCGAGACGCTGATGGACGAAGGCTCTGTGCTCGAGCTTCGGGGTGGATTTGGGGCTGGGATGGTCACGGCCCTTGCACGCATCGAAGGAACGCCCGTCGGCGTCATCGCAAACAACCCGAAGCACTTGGGCGGGGCGATCGACGCAGAGGCGGCCGACAAGGCGAGCGATTTCATGGCCCTCTGCAGCGCATTCGGTATCCCGCTCGTCTTTGTCTGCGACACCCCTGGTTTCATGGTCGGACCTGAGGCCGAAGAGACCGGGATGGTGAAGCGGGCGGCGCGGCTGTTCACGACAGGCGCCCAGCTGGAAGTCCCTTTCTGCACGGTCGTGCTGCGCAAGGGCTACGGTCTCGGCGCGCAGTCGATGGCCGGCGGCAGCTTCAAAGCCCCGGCGTTCACGATCTCATGGCCGACCGGCGAATTCGGCGGAATGGGGCTCGAGGGGGCGGTGAAGCTCGGATTTCGAAAGGAGCTCGACTCCATCGGAGACCCCGTGGCGCGCGAGAAGATGTTCGCGCAAATGGTCGCGCTCGCCTACGAACGAGGGAAGGCGATCAACATGGCCGAGCACTTCGAAATCGACGCCGTCATCGACCCAGCGGACACGCGCCGTTGGATCCTCACTGGAATTCGTTCGTCCTAGCTGATCAGCCGGACTCGAGTGCTGCGAGGACTTCGGCCGCAGCGCGGGCTCCCGCCGAGACCGCGCCGTCCATGTACCCGCACCAGACCTTCGCACTTTCGGTGCCGGCCCAATGGATGCGTCCGCTTGGCATTCGCAGATGTTCGCCCGCGGCGGTGAGCAGGCCGGGTGTGAGCGGCGTGATGCAACCGGTGCTCCAAGGGTCGATGGCCCAGTCCTTTTCGACGTAGCCTTTGGCGTCGAGCGCTTTCGGGCCGAAGTAGCGCGCAAGCTCGTGTTTCAGGCCCTCTTCACGCGCGGCGCGATCTGCCAGCTGTGGGCACTCGACGACCGACAAGAAGCAGCTGAGGACGCCAATCGAGGCGTCTTCGGGCGAATTGTCGAACACGAGCTGAATCGGACTGCGATCGCTTTGCATGGCGCCATTGAGTCCGTCGGCGCGCCAGAACGGACTGTCGTAGAGCACGGCGGATTTGACGAGCGGCAAGCGAGGCAGCCGCGCCCAACCGGACGCAAGCTGCCGACGGCCCTCTGGGAGCCCCGACGCAAACTCGATGCGCGTGGTGTCGGCAGGCGCCATCGCGACGA
>JBATLA010000665.1:0-2871 GCA_049669945.1 Polyangiales bacterium
GAACGGCTCCTTGGCCACGAAGGGCGCGGGGGGTTTGTAGTTGGCGCTGGTGTACGACCAGAGCTTGCCGGTGCGGCTCAGCTCGACCTCCTGGAGGTCCGCTTGGTCGCACGCGGGGTTGCGGCAGAAGGTCTTTTCTGCGGGAAAGAAGTACGTGCCGCAGGCCCGGCATTGGGTGCCAAGCAGGCGCGGCTCGTCGGGGCTCATCGTGAACAGCCCTTCGACGGCGGGTGCGTGAGTTTTGTCGGTCATTGTGAAACGATTCTAGAAATAGAACACGTTCCACCTAGGTTCAAGCGGACTTCGCGTATTGCGCCTTCGTGCGTTCCAGCAGCGCGGTAAGGTCTTCGCGGAGGGCTTCGAGGGCGTCGAGGCTCGCCCGGACGGTGGGGCGAGGGAGGCCGTCGATCTCCTCAATCGTTCGTTCGAGGCGCCGGACCGCCGCGGTCGCGCGACGAAGCGTGTCCATCTCTTCGCTGCCCTCTGGTTTCGGGCTGAACACGGGATTGAATCGTTTTCGAAGATCGCTCACCGGCGCGCCTTCTTCGAACACCGCGTGCCGAAGCTCGTCAACGACCTCTTCCGGGACCGCGCGCTCTCCGTCGTCGTTGCTCGGGTTCTTCTGAAGTGCTCTGGCGAAGTAGTCGACGGCGTCGCAGGTCGGAATCCGCTCGTTGAGACCGTCCCGCTTCAGCACGGAAGGCGCATGCCGCTTGAGCGCGACATACGATCCGGTGAGCTTGTCGGCGGTCGCCTGCTTGAGCTGAAGCTCGAGCGAGCAGTACGTGTAGAAGTCCTCGTAGCCCCATTCGAGGTACGACTCCCGATTCCGAACCTCGACGAGTGCTTCGGCCATCATCACCCAGGAACGCTTGAATTCCCCGGCGCGCCGAACGACGTGAACCCGAAGCTGGTCGGCACCCTCCGCTTCGAGCGCCTCGGCCAGGTCCCCTAGTCTTTGATGCGTAGCCATCCGCGCTCTATACCATCGAAGCCGTGTCGCGAACCACCGGAGACAGACAGATTGCTCGTCAACCGGCGGTGCCCTCGATGACGGCAACCGCCCTCGTAGGCGAGCTTGCGCTGAGGCTCGGGAATCAAGTCATCGCCGCATGTGCCGAGCGCGGCATCGTGTTGATGCCCTTGAAGGGCCTGCTTCTGTTGGGCAGGTGGCCGTCGTTGCGGGGCCGGCGGGATCTCGTCGACATCGACCTTTTGATACGCGCCCCGGACACCGAGGCCGTGGGTGGCGTCCTGAGAGCGCTGGGCTTCGAAGAGACCGTACGCACCAGCGCGGGAGGCACGTTCTCGAGCGAGGCCTGGCCGCTCAGCATCGACGTCCACCGTAAGCTCTTTCCTCACGGAATGTTTCGTGTATCTACCGACGGTGTCTTCTCGAGGGCCGCGCTCGACGAGTCGCTATTCGTGGCGCCCGTCGCGCGGATGTCCGATGAAGATATCTTCGCCCATTTGATCGGCCACTTCGTCAAGGGCCGTGGCGCGTTTCCGGACGACAAGAGCCTCGACGACCTTCGTTGGATGCTGAAGCAGGGCTGCTTCCGACTCGAAGATGCAGAGCCTTTGGGGGCTCATCTCCGAGCATTGGGTCTTCAACGTGCCGCTGGGTACGTGCTCGCCCATGAGTCCTTTCGAGACGAACCCGTTGCAAGCGCAGTGGTTCGCTCACTCTGGCTCTCGCGCTTGGACCGCATGACGATCGCGGCCGCCGCGCTAGGAACGGGCGCGGATTCATCCCGATGGTGGACCCCGCATCTCTTGGACCGTTCACTGCGTGCGGGGTCGCGTTCGCTCTTCGCCCATGCCGACGAAGCCAGGTGCCGCCTCATCGCACGTGTCACAGAGGATTGGAGATCCGTGCTACGCGCGAGGTCGGCGAACGACTAGGGGCATGCCTCGCCGTCTTCGACCGCGTGCCATCGCACGTAGCTGAAGCATCCGCTCGGCTCGCTTTCGAGGGCGTTGGAGCACCAATCGGTGAACTGAATGTCCCAGAGCACGTCATCGTCGGTCGTGTGGAGGCAGCTATGGAAGCCGATGAGTCGTCTTGGCACCTCGGGACAGGCGAACGCCTCGCTCAAGAAGATCGCGAAGTCTGAGGGCACGGTCGAAGCACAAGGTGCGCGTACCCACTCGGTGCCCGTAGGAAAGGCGGGGCGGTCCGCTAGGTCGAGTCTGCAGAGGCCGCCACCGGCCTCGTTTTCCGCGAGGCTGGTGTAGAGGGGGCCCTTATCTCCGCGCGCGATGCAGACGTCGGCGCTCACGCAGTCGGTTTCGTCGGTTTGGCCAGGTGGCTTGGTGAACTCCTCGGTGTCGCACTCGCAGCGGTGTGATGTCGCGCCCGTTCTCCGGCAGCTTGCGCCGGCTCCGCAAGGGCTTGCGTCGCAGGGGTCTGGAAGGACGCAGATCCCGTCGCCACCCTCGTTTACCCAGCCAGCAGGACAATCGCAGGTCGCGCCGCAGGTCGCCCCGGCCACGCCGCATTCATCGGCGTTCACCGCGGTTCGCTGATAGGCGAAGTTGCTCGCCTCAACGGACCCCCACTCCGAAAAGACGACGTCGTAGAAGAAATTTTCGTTCGTGAGCCAAAGACACAGATTTGCGCCGACGATGTTTCCGCCGACACAGTTTTGCTGGCACGCACCACTGCCGCCGCCGCCCGAGAAGAGCGCGGTGATGGTCTTGAAGTCATCTGGAGCCGAGGAGGCGTCGCAAGTTGATAGTGCCCAGAGCGTGCCCTCGGGCGATACCATGCTGTTCGCGGCGAGCTCATAGGCCGAGTTGTAGATTCCCTTCACGCGACCCCTAGTGATGCAGACACCGGGTACGATGCAGTCCGGCTCCGCGCCGAAG
>JBATLA010000666.1:0-6581 GCA_049669945.1 Polyangiales bacterium
CCCTGGCGCTCACGCGCAAGGTCGACACGGATCGTGCGGCCGCCCAGCGTCGCGCCGTCCATCGACTCACGAGCGGAGCTGGCCGCCTCTTCCGTCGTGAACGTCACGAACCCGAAACCCCGCGAACGGCCTGTCTCGCGATCGGACACGACCTTGGCATCGGTCACCTCTCCGAACGGCGCGAACGCCTCCTCAAGGTCTTCAGTGGTCGTGCCCCAGGCGAGGCCTCCGCAGAACAGTCTCTTACTCATGGTCTACTCTTTCGCTGTGCAGCCGAAGCGGCGCCGTGCCGCGGCGGTGCTTCATTTCACTTGGCTGGAGTTCCAGCCACACGCGATTGTACCGCTTGGTACCGATCCCACAAGGCCGGCGTTGATTCCTCACCCAAACGGGTCTTATATGCGTCATCTTTGGCGCGACCCTGGGCTTTGGCGATCTCGTCGACCAGCTTGTCGCGGGAGCCGACCTTGGCCACCGCGAGCAGAACCTGCTCGAGGTGCAGCAGCTTCTTGTTCGACGCGTGTTCGAGGCCCTTGCCCTCGTTGACACGGTCCAGCCACACATCCTTGCTGGCGGCCTTCTTGACCGCGGCTACCAGCTTCTCTTTGGCTTTCTTCGGGTCGTCGCCGAAGCGCTCTTTGACAATCGTCAGGGGGGACTTGCTCATCACGTGCACCATGGCCCCAAACACCCGATTTCCTTGGGCTGGGGAGGCCCTGAGTAGCACGGCCGAAACAGGGGCGCAATTTGCCTCCGTTGTGGTGGATTAGACCGGGGGTGCACAGTAGAGTCAGCCCGTCCATGGCCGCCGAATTCGTTCATCTGCACGTCCACAGCGAATTCTCGATGCTGGACGGGGCGATCCGGATTCCCGAGCTCGTGGAGCACGTCGACAAGATGGGCATGCCGGCCGTCGCGCTCACCGACAACGGCAATATGTTTGGGGCCGTCCAGCTCGTACGCGCGTGCAAGCGCACCAAGGTGCAGCCCATCCTCGGCTGCGAGGTGAACTTCACCGGAGGTGACCGCCGCGACCCCCAGAACCGCGAGCTTCATCACCTGTTGCTGCTCGCCAGCTCGCAGGAGGGATACCAAAACCTGGTACGCCTCGTCAGCACGGGATGGGTCGACGGCATGGCCGCATACGACCAGCCGCGCATCGACTTCGAGGTGTTGCAGAAGCACAGCAAGGGCGTCGTGGGGCTCAGCGCGTGCATGGGCGGTCACGTCGCGCAGGAGATCCTCAACAAGGGGCCCGAGGTGGGGCGCGAGGCCATCGCCAACCTGCGCGACTCGTTCGAGCCGGGTTGCTTCTTCGTCGAGCTCCAAGACCACGGCTTCCCAGAGAACCGCCCTCTCAACCAAGTCCTTGGAAGACTCGCCAAAGAGCTCGACCTGCCGCTGGTCGGCACAAACGACTGCCACTACCTCGAGCGCCAAAGCGCGCGCGCTCAGCTCGTGCTTCAGTGCATTGGAGCTGGGCGAAGCGTTCGCGAGATGGAAGCGGTGCACCACCACTCCTCGGAGCTCTACCTCAAGACGCCCGAGCAGATGCTGAATCTCCTCGCGCACATCCCCGACGCTGCGAAGAACACGCTGCGAATCGCGGAGATGTGCGCCGGCCAAGCCACACCTCTTGCGGCTCCGAAGCTCCCGCGTTTCGCTGTCCCCGGTGGCGCAAGCGAGGAGGACTACCTGCGCGCACTGTCGGTCGCAGGCCTCGGCCGACGCATGCAGGAGATGCGCGAGCGCGGCGAAACGCTCGAGGAGAACGAATACCACAGCCGACTCGAGCTCGAGCTCGACGTGATCCTCAAGATGGGCTTTGCCGGGTACTTCCTGATCGTTCAGGACTTCATCAACTGGGCCAAGGACAGCGGCGTACCCGTCGGTCCAGGGCGGGGATCGGGCGCCGGCTCACTCGTTGCCTGGGCCTTGCGTATCACCGACCTGAACCCGATCACCCATGGGCTTCTTTTCGAGCGCTTCCTCAACCCCGAGCGTGTGTCGATGCCGGACTTCGACATCGACTTCTGCATGGACCAGCGCGACCGCGTCATCCAGTACGTGCGCGACAAATACGGCCAGGCAAGCGTCGGGCAAATCGCAACCTTCCATCAGCTCAAGAGCCGAAGTGTCGTCCGCGACGTCGGCCGCGTCATGGGGATGACGCCTGGCGAGGCAGGCCTGATCGCCACCATGATTCCTGAACCCGTGGGCGGAAAGAGCGTGCCCATCAGCGATGCGCTCGAGCAAGAAGCGCGGCTGAAGACCGCGTATGAGACCGACGAGCAGGCACACGAGCTGCTCGACACGGCGCAAGCCCTCGAGAACCTCACGCGGCACGCCGGAATGCACGCCGCTGGCGTCGTCATCAGCGAGGGCCCGATTTGGGACCACGTTCCCGTGTTCTGCCCGGAGCCGGACGTCTACGTCACGCAGTACCACAAGGACGACGTCGAAGCGGCGGGCCTGGTGAAGTTCGATTTCCTCGGCCTACGCACGCTGACCGTGATCGACATCGCAACGAAGCTCATCGACCGGCGGCCCGACCGACAGGGCGACCCCTTCCGGATCGACGAGATCCCGATGGACGACGACGCGACCTACGCCCTCCTTCAGTCCGGAGAGACAACCAACGTCTTCCAGCTCGAGTCGAGCGGCATGCAGAGCCTCTTCAAACAGCTCCGGCCCGATCGCTTCGATGACATCGTCGCCGCCGTGGCGCTCTACCGTCCTGGCCCGATGGGCGCGCAGATGGACAAGGACTTCGTCCATCGAAAGCACGGGCGCCAGAAGGTCGAGTACCCGGACCCTTCTCTTGCGGGCATCCTCGAAGAGACGCGTGGCGTCATCGTCTATCAAGAGCAGGTCATGCAAATCGCGCAGGAGATGGCCGGCTACTCACTCGGCGGCGCCGACCTCCTGCGCCGCGCGATGGGCAAGAAGAAGGCCTCCGAGATGGACAAGCAGAAGGCCATCTTCATCGAAGGCGCGACCGGGCGCGGCCATTCGCACGCAAAGGCCGAAGAGGTCTTCGATTTGATGGCGTACTTCGCGGGGTACGGTTTCAACAAGAGCCACTCGGCCGCATACGCGCTGATCACCTACCAAACGGCCTATTTGAAGACGCACTACCCGGTGGAATTCAGCTGCGCTACGCTCACCGCCGACAAAGAAAAGATCGACAAAGTCGTTCGCACAGTCGCCGAAGCGCGCTCGATGGGCATCACCGTGCTGCCGCCCGACGTCAACGAGTCTGAGATCGAGTTCACCGTCGTCTACACGCCCGACGACGCGCAAGACGTCGCGCGCCTTCGCCACAAGCCGGTTTGCTACAACGGCGAGGTCCACGACCCGATGGGTCCGAAGATCCGATTCGGTCTCGGCGCCATCAAGGGGGTCGGCACGGGTGCGGTGGAAGCGCTCCTCGAAGCCCGACAGGTCGACGAAGACGAAGACGATACCGGCGAGACGCACGAGCGACCGTTCATCGACCTGTTCGATTTCTGCGCGCGCGTCGACTTGCGGCGCGTCAACAAGAGCGTGACGGAAGCGCTCGTCCAGTGCGGGGCCTTCGACACCGTGCACAATGCGATCAGCGTGCACCGCTCGCAGGCATTCATCGCGATCGAGCAAGCAGTGGAGCGAGGCAAGCGCATCCAAGCGGAGCGTTCGAGCGGACAAGAGAGCCTGTTCGGCCTGATGGGCGGGGAAGAAGAGTCACAAGCCTACGAGCACCCCGGCGGGAGCTTCCCCCCGCTCCAACCTTGGGATTCACGCGAGCAACTCTCGCGCGAGAAAGGCGCACTGGGGTTCTACGTCTCCGGTCACCCGCTCGACCGCTACCGAAGCGAGCTCCTTCGCTTTTGCGACGCCACCACCGAGAGCGTCGCGCAGCTCGACAACCACCGGCAGGTCACCGTGGGCGGCACCGTGGAGGGCTATCGCGAGCGGCGCACGAAAATGGGTCACACGATGGCGTTCTTCCACCTCGAGGATGCCCTCGGTCGGGTCGAGGTCATCGTACGGCCGAAGCCACTCGAAAAGGAAGGCCTTCGAGAGGCGCTCAAGTCTGGCCAGCCGATTCTGCTCGGTGGTCGCGTGAAACACGAAGTGGACCGCAACGACGACAGCGCGGCTCCCGAACCGAAGATTCTCCTCGAGGAAGCGACGCTTCTGAGCGATGCGCTTCACGCGCGCACGACGGCGATCACCGTTCACCTCGCGGTCGAAAGCATCGATCGCCCGAAGCTCGACTCGCTCCGATCGATGCTCGAACGGTACCCCGGCCCCTGCCCCGTCACACTCGAGCTGAGCTCGCCGGGTGACTGGCGCGTCAACCTCGCCGAGACGGGCCTCTTCGTCGACCCGACCGACGCGCTCCTGACCGGCCTAGAACGCCTATTCGGGTCGAAAGTCTGCGAGCTCCACTGACCGTGTCTCCTGTCCCCGAGCCAACTTCGGTGCAGGAGCTGATCGAGCGGGCTTGGCATCTCGCGGGGCTCACGCTGAGCGAGCTCGGAGAGAGGGTCGGGATCGATGTTCCCGACGAAGGTGTCCGCGGCAAAGGCGTGGCCGGACAGATTCTCGAAAAGGCCCTTGGCGCCACCGCAGCGTCCCGAGCAGAGCCTGACTTCGTCAACCTCGGGATCGAGCTCAAGACGATTCCCCTCGATGCGCTTGGCAAGCCCAAGGAGTAGACGTTCGTCGCTTCGATTTCGCTTTCCGCCATGGCGGACACCGATTGGGAGCAGAGTGTCGTCCTCAAGAAGCTCTCGAAGGTGCTGTTCGTTCCGGTCGAAGCCGCATCGCAGACGCCGCTTCGCGAGCGGCGCGTCGGCCGAGCCTACCTGTGGCAACCCAACGCCCACGAGCTCGCAGTTCTGAGAACCGACTGGGAGCGCCTCGCCGAAATGATCGGGCGCGGCGATGTCGAGCAGATCACCGGTCACCTCGGCGAAGTCCTTCAAGTGCGCCCCAAGGCAGCAAGCGGGAGCGCCCGGCGACGCGCACCCGACGAAGAGGGCGCAGTCCAATGGACCATGCCACGCGGCTTCTATCTCCGCCCATCGTTCACGGGCGCCGTCCTCGCGCGGCTGCGCGCTGAGGAGTGAGCACGCACCAGAGCCGCGCGCAGCGTCAGAACGGAGGCGGAGGAGGCGGTTTGCTGCTGCGGGCTTGCGCGACGTTGATCGGTACGTCGTAGACACGGCAGATGTCGTCCCAGACAGTCGGCCCGGGCTTGATCGCGTTCTTGCCGGTGTACGGCGACGACTTCGTCAGGCCCCAAGTGGCGAACGGTCTGATAGGCGCCAGCGCCATTCGCCGCGCGCGGTGCTCCTTTCTGAGCTCATCCATGAACGCGTCGTGCGTGATTCGCTGAAAACCGAGCAGCTGCTCGCTCTGCCCCGTGTCCATCCAGCACTCGTAGAACCAGCCTGCCCGGTCGTTGGGATCCGGGGCCGGCCGAAACGCCTCTTCGTGCGGCACCGACAAACCAACCGCGCCGAACAAATCTCCGCGAAGCTGCTGCGCCGGAAGCTTCCAGGAATCGTCCCCGCCGATGAGCAGCACGTGCCCGTCGGGCTGGGCCACTGCGGCGGAAGCCATGGCGCGCGCCACGTCCCGCACGTCGACGCCGTGTTCGGGCTGCGCGAGCGACACCATGAACACGAACGACCGGTACGCCTCGTGTTGGGGCGTCAGATTGTGGAGATCCATGACCGCCCCAACGCGCAGCGAGCACTGACGGAGCCCCGACTGCTGAAGCCAACTCTCCGCCGTCAGCTTCTGAAGCCCGTAGTTGTCGTCTGGATAGCAGGGGTCGGTCGCCGTTCGGTTGGGATCCCCAGGACCGCACGGGCCAAACACCGCATAGCTCGACACGAACACGAAGAATGCATCCGGCGCATGCGACTTCGTCGCGTCGATGAGGTGCCGCGTGCCGTCGAGATTGACCGCTTCGGAAAGCTCTGGCTCGACGTACGAAACGGGAGCCAATATCCCCGCGCAGTGGACCACCACATCCGGCCGGACCAACCCAACGAGCCTGTCGACCGCCGTCGCGTCGGTGAGGTCACACGTCTCGAAGCGAACGTCCTGCGGGATACCTGCGGACGCGAGATCGGTCGCCACGACGTCGAAGCCACGCCGCCCGAGCGCGCCAATCGCATAGTTCCCGATCTTTCCTGCCGCGCCTGTGAGTAGAGCCTTCATGACGGCCGCTCTCCCTTCCAACAGTCGTTCGTGTGGACGTAACGGTCTTCGTAGATGACCGCCTCCCGCACATCCATGGGGCGCGCGTTCACGCCGTCGGCTTTCGAATCATGGCTCGCTACCATCGCACGGACTATTCGCTCGACCAAGCGGCGAAGTCCCCGAACGCGTTCCCATCGTCAGCCGCCCGTGAACACCGTTGCGTAGGCCCTCGCGGCCGTGGCATCTTGCGCCAATGAGGACACCGGCAGGATGACCCGAGGCGCGCTTGGACTGCTCTGCGCGTTGGCGCTGGGGGTCGCCGGCTGTAACTCCACACAAAGCGCGGGCGGCAGCGGAGGCTCCGCCGGAACGGGTGGAAC
>JBATLA010000667.1:0-2909 GCA_049669945.1 Polyangiales bacterium
TCGACCTCCTCCAAGGTGGGTCAAGATTGCAGGTGCACGTACCGTATTGTCACGTCACTTCACGTGTCAAGCGGAACCGCACATGAATTATACATAACTTTGTACTATTTGAGCCAAAACTTTTGCAACGTCGGCGCTCAAGATCTTGAAATCATTGATAAACGTATGCTTATCAGATCAGGTTGAAAAGGTGAAGAACGCCCGTACGGGCTCCTTCACACGCGCGATCGAAGCAAGAAGGGGCAGATCGCAATGGCCTCGCGCAGCAGCTTCGATCGCGTTGACCGACGTGAGCGCGAAGACTACATTTCACCCCTGCTGGGTCCCTACCCAGCTAGACCGAGAGGGCGGGGACGCGCGAAGTGCAACGACCACGTCGGAAATAACCACTGCGCAGCGCCCGTTCAAACCTTACGCCTACCAAAACCGGCGTACGGGGACATTTTTGGCGAGATAAGGAGTCCCGATGCAAGCGGGAACATACGATTTCAAGGTTGGCGACAAGGCCATCTATCCCAAGCAAGGCGTGACCGAGGTTGTGTCGATTGAAGAGCGGAAAATCGGCTCGACGACGATGGAATTTTACGTCCTGAGGCCACTCGACGCGAAGAACAACGACCGGATCCGCGTGGCGGTGGCCCAGGCGAAGAAGGTGGGGCTGCGGCCCCCGATCTCCGAAACGGACATCAAAGAGATCTTCGCCCTGCTCGAGGAGCAGCCAGTGGTCTTCGACAACCAGACCTGGAACCGCCGCTATCGGGGTTTCATGGACAAAATTAAGACTGGCTCGGTCTTCGACGTCGCGGAGGTCATGCGTGACCTCTATCGGCTCCAGGTCGACAAGTCTCTCTCGTTTGGCGAGAAGAAGATGCTCGAGACGGCACGCAATCTAGTCGTAAAGGAGATCGCGGTCGCGCGCTCCAAGAGCGAAGAGACCACGCAGGCCGAAATCGAAGAGATCTTCGAGAAGAACTAGCTCTTCCGAAGATATGTCCAAAAACACTCTCCTGATCAACGTCGACATTGGCGAGACGCGGGTTGGCCTCATCGCCGATGGCGTGCTGCGCGAACTCTACGTGGAGCGCCGGCACCACCGCTCACCTGTCGGCAACATCTACCTCGGCCGGGTCACCCGCGTGCTGCCCGGCATGCAAGCCGCCTTCATCGATGTCGGACTCGACCGTGCAGCGTTCCTTCACGTTGAGGACCTGCTGGCCGAACCCGGCGCGGAAGAAGAAGGCGACGACAAGAACAAACGCGGCCCAACGAAGGGGCGGCGCAATCGTGCTTCGCGAAAGACCCCGATCCGCGACCTCCTGCAAGAAGGTCAGGAGCTCATGGTGCAGGTGAGCAAAGGGCCGATCGGTAGCAAAGGCGCCCGCGTCACGAGCCACGTCTCATTGCCAGGGCGCTATGTTGTCTTCATGCCGACGGTCGACCACGTCGGTGTGTCCAAGCGCATCGGCAACGACCGGGAGCGCCGTCGCCTCAAGGAAGTCATCGACTCCGTGAAACCACCGCAAGGTGGTGTGGTGGTTCGAACGCTCGCCCAGGGCCTCACGAAGAAGAAGCTCAAGGCCGACATCGGCTATCTCGTGCAGCTCTGGGAGCAGACACAAACGGCCAAGGAGCAAGCGAAGAAACTGCCGACGCTCGTCCACGAGGAGCCGGACATCGTCATTCAGTCCGCGCGCGACCTGTTCACCGAAGAAGTGAGCGAAATCGTCGTCGACGACCGGGACCAGTACACACGACTCAAGGAGTTCTTGACGCTGTTTCTCCCCGAACGCGCGAACGACGTCAGCCTCTACGAAGGCTACGAGCCGTTGTTCGACGAGTACGGCATCGAGGAGGAGATCACGCGCGCGCTCTCCCGGAAGGTACCGCTTCCTTCCGGCGGACACTTGGTGATCGACCAGGCGGAAGCACTTACCGCAATCGACGTCAACACGGGGCGCTTCACAGGTAAAGGCCGCGATGTGGAGCAGACGATTCTGCAAACCAACCTCGAAGCCGTACGCGAGATGTCCTACCAGCTTCTATTCCGCAACATCGGTGGGCTGATCGTGCTCGACTTCATCGACATGGAGCGGCATGCGCATCGCGAGAAGGTGTTCAAAGCGCTTTTGCAGGCACTGAAGGACGACAAGGCCAAGACCACCGCGATTCGCATCAGCGAGCTCGGACTGGTGGAGATGACCCGGAAGCGGACGCGGCAGTCGCTCGGGCGAACGCTCTACGAGCCATGCTTCTTCTGCGACGGCACCGGACAACTGCAATCGAAGGAAACGATCTGCCACGAGATCTTCCGGCAGATGCGGCGCGAACGTGATGCGCTGCCCGGCTACAAAATCGTGATCAGCGCGCACCCCGCGGTGTGCGACATGCTGGACCGCGAAGAACGGGCTTCCGTCGAAGAGGCCGCACGGCGCTTCCAGCGGCGTATCGAATTGAACCCGCGAAACGACTATCATCTGGAGCAGTTCGACCTGACGGGAGGCTGAGCTTCGATGGACGACCACAAACGCGGCGACAAGCGGGTCACGATCAACAAGGAGTTCGAGTCGTTCGACGCTTTCGTGCACGAGTACGTGACGAACGTGTCCCGATCGGGCGTGTTCATCCGCAGCAAGGAACCGTTGGCGATCGGGACGGAAGTCCATCTGACTTTCACGGTCATCATGGACGAGGTCGAGACGATCGAGGGGACCGGCAAGGTCGTGCGCGTCGAAGAGGACCCACCCGGCATGGGGGTCGCATTCACGGAGCTGACCAAGTACTCCGAAGACCTCCTCGTACGACTGCTGACCCTGCACGGCGCCGCCGGCTCATGAGCCGCTTGAGCGATGGGCCGTTTGGTCCCAGCGCAAAGAAGCTCGCCGACCTCACGGACGACGAGCTGCGGGAAG
>JBATLA010000668.1:0-2002 GCA_049669945.1 Polyangiales bacterium
AGGTGGTCGCCGCGGGCGCAACCGTGGCAACGGTCGCGGACACCACGCATCCCTACGTGGACGTGTTTGTGCCACAGCAATCGCTTGGCGGGCTCGAGGTCGGGGTTCCCGCGCGCGTTCGAGTCGACGCGGAGAGCGACGTGTTTGAGGGCGAGATAGAGCACGTTGCGCCGACCACTGAGTTCACGCCGCGATTCCTGTTCTCGCCTCAGGAGCGCCCGAACATCGTCGTGCGCGTCCGGGTTCGCATCAACGATCCCGACGAGCGTCTCCACGCCGGCGTTCCCGCGTTCGCGACTTTCGACGCGAAGGACGAATAGCCGTGAGCGATCCCGTCGTCGCTGAGGGGCTATCACGGAGCTTTGGCAAGTTGGTCGCAGTCAGCGACGTGAGCTTTCGGGTCCACCGAGGCGAGATCTTCGGGCTCCTCGGGCCGAACGGGGCTGGGAAATCGACGACGCTGCGTATGCTTTGCGGGATTCTCGATCCCAGCGCGGGCCGGGCCACGGTCGTCGGCTTCGACGTCGAGAAGGAACCGGAGCGGGTCAAACAAAACATCGGCTACATGACCCAACGGTTCAGCCTCTACGAGGACCTCACCGTCGAGGAGAACCTCAACTTCTATGCGGGCGTCTACGGGCTCGGTCGCAGAGAGCGGCGCGCACGCGTCCCTGCAGAGCTCGAACGGGCGGGGCTCGACGACCGACGTGATCAGATCGCCGGCACCCTTTCCGGGGGCTGGAAGCAGCGTCTTGCACTCGTTTGCGCAACCATTCACCAGCCGCCGCTGCTCTTTCTCGACGAGCCTACGGCCGGCGTCGATCCGGTCAGCCGTCGCGAGTTTTGGGCTCATATTCATCGAATCGCCTCGTCGGGCACTACCGTCATCGTGACGACGCACTACATGGACGAAGCGGAGCGTTGTCACCGCTTGGCGTTCATCTTTCGCGGCACGCTTCTCGACATAGGGACTCCGTCGGAAGTCATCGAGCGTCGAAACATCCGCGTCGCGGTCATCGGGACTCCCGACGCCGCCAGGGCGGTCGACTTGCTGACTCCACACCCGTTCGTCGACGAGGTCGCGCCCTTCGGAGATCGGCTTCGCGTCGCGACGCTCGACGGGGTCGATCCCGTCGCGCTCGCGCACGAGCTCCTCGGAGAGAGCCCGGGCGTGCAAGACGCGCGCGAAATCATGCCGAACGTCGAAGACGCCTTCGTCGCGATGGTTCACAGCGAAGCCCGCAACGGAGCCGGATCGTGAACCGCCTGCTCGCAATCGCCTGGAAAGAGATGATTCAGGCGCGACGCGACCGTCTCACGATGGGGATGATGGTGGGCATTCCCATCATACAACTCCTCCTCTTCGGCTACGCGATCAACACGGATGTTCGAAACATTGCAACGGTGGTCTACGACCAAGACCACTCCGCCGAGTCCCGCGGCTTCGTGAGGCGCATGGAGGCGACCGGCTTCTATGAAGTCGTTGGGTACGTAGAGAGCTACGAGGAGATCGGCGTCGCGCTGCGCTCCCGGGAAGCCATGGTGGCGCTGGTGGTTCCTCCTCGGTTTGGAGCGGAGGTCGAGACGGGCAGAACGGCGCAGCTTCAGCTCGTGGTCGATGGCTCAGATCCGCAGACGGTTGCGAGCGCCACCAACACGGCCCTCTCGCTCGCCTCTGCGAGGTCGGCGGCGCTAAACGTCGAACGGCTCCAGCGACTCGGTCAGCCCGTGACAGCATCGTCGCAGGTGATCGCGCTCGAGCCCGCGACTTGGTACAACCCTGACCTACGGACTGCCGTGTTCATCGTGCCGGGTCTCGTCGGCGTAATCCTCACGATGACGCTCGTGATGTTCACCGCCATGGCCATCGCCCGGGAGCGCGAGCGCGGAACTCTGGAGCAGCTCATCGTCTCTCCCATTCGCAGCGCCGAGCTCACGGTTGGCAAGATCCTCCCGTACATCGCGGTTGGGTACCTCCAGATGACACTGATCCTCGTCATGG
>JBATLA010000669.1:0-2136 GCA_049669945.1 Polyangiales bacterium
GCACCGCAGACGCCGCGACCGCGGCCGCCCCTTGCGTCGCAGGGTAGAGGAGCCCGGCTGCGATCGCCGTCTCGAGCAGCGGCAGAACCCACGAAAGCAGAAACGAGGCTCGTTTTGGCAGCAGCTCGTATGTGCTCACGGCGGCCTCGAAGCGTGGTCGGTCGGAGAGCTTGTGCCACGCGGCCATCACGAATAGCAGCGCGAGCCCCAGCCGCAGCGACCAGGCGACGACGAGGTCGATTGTCATGGCACCACCAGAAGTGTTCCCGAGAGCCCCGTCTCGGAGATGTCGCGGAGATGCTCGCCCGTCTTCGCGTCGAGAACGCCAACCGCCCCGAGGTCGGCGTTGCGGTAGAAGAGGATCGGGGCGTCGTCGCGCGTGACCGCGACGCTGTGCACGCCCATGTTCGGGAGTAAGAAGTTCAGCACCTTGCCGGTCATGCTGGTCGCTTCGAAGCCCGCTTGTGGGCCGAGGAACGCGGCCATGAGGTTGGGGGGTTCGAATACGTCGACTCTTTGCTTCGCAGGCACGTCGTAGACCCAAATCTCGCCGCCGGGGTCCTTGTGCGAGCCCGCTCCTCCCTCGTGAACCACCGAGTAGAGTCGTCTCGTGCCAGGGTGGTACGCGATGTGTTGGGCGCCGCCGACCCGCCGCTTGGCTGCGCGCTCGCTCTCGGTGAACAGGCTCCAAGCAGCTTTGGGCGCGGGCGCGTCGCTACTGAAATCGATTTCGTGAAGCATGCCTTCGAACGACACGAACCACCAGGTCGCGCCGTCGCGGGCGCCTTTCTCCGTGACGGGGTCGACGACGGGATCGAAGAACCGTTGGCTTCGCGCGATGTGGTCGAGCTTGCCTTCGTTGGTGAGGTGGACGGTCATCACCGTCCCGTCACCGCAGAGCATGCCGAAGCGGTCGGGGCCGGCGGGGAACACGCCTGCGCAGCCCTGGGTCTGGATCTCGGAGGCGACCCGCCGTTCCGCGAGGTCGACGACCGACACCGAGGCGCCCGGCGAGTGATTCAGCACGATGACGAACCGATCTCCGTCGAGCATCCCCACGAGGGCGATGCCGGTACCCGTGTCCATCGAGCGAGGGGGGATCTCGATGTCGCCTTTCTCGTCGAGCGTCCGCGAGTCGTAGATGACGACATAGTCGGACCGCTCGCCACGATGTCCGCGCGAGTACACGGTATCGACGGTATAGATTTCGTTTCGCTCACGAGACCAGATGGGCGTCTTCGGGCTCACTTGGACGCCGCTGTCGAGCGCACCGAGCATGCGTCCGTTGTCGCCGTCGAAGAGCGCCGAGTGGTTCAACAGCCGATCGGGGACCCACACCCAATGATCGCCCACCTTCTCGGGTAGGCGCATGACTTGGCCGACCTCTTCTGGCGGCAGGTCTGCACTGGCGGGCCGCGCGCACGCCACGAGGCCGAGGCACAACGCCAAGGTCAGCTCAGCCCGGAGGATCATGGGGCGGTTTTACCGGCGTCTCTTCGGAATTCCAAGCACTGCGGGCTGCCCTTTTCGAACTCACGACAGGTAGTTCCGCGAATTTCGTAGATCCGGCAGGCGTTGGGGCTCTCTTCGGTCCCCAGGTGCACGCACGAGCCGTCGCCGCGCGTGGCGAAGCCGAGCATCCCGAAGTGTCCGGCTTGCACCGCGTTGGCGATGTCGTCGCGTCCCATTCTCCTCCAGCGAGCGAGGTCCTCGGGCGGAATGAGGATCCGGCCGTCGGTTCCGGTTCGGCAGCAGGCGCCGCAGGTCAGGCAGTCGAGCTCGTCGGCCATCGGAATGGAGTATAGTGTGCGCAATGCGCATCGTGGGGATCATCGCGTTGGTGTCGTTGCTGGGCTGCTCGAAAGGCGAGCAGGAAAAGGACGTGGCGCTACCCCGCGTGCCTCCGGACACGGTCGTAGTCTCCTGGAGCGTGATCAGTCGTTCGTCCGAGCGCGACAGCCTACACTCGGTCCTCGAGGCAGGTCGCAAGCTCACGACGACGACCCGTGCATCAAATGGAACGATGATGAGCTCCTCGCGCACGGTCTCCGAGAAGGAATACGTAACCTTGATCGATCAGCTTCGCTCGCTCGATTGCTGCTCGCTCGAATCGACCGGCGTGGAGCGCACGGACCC
>JBATLA010000670.1:0-3091 GCA_049669945.1 Polyangiales bacterium
CCTTCTTCGCTGAGCTCGACGCGTCGAAGGGCGCTGCACGCGTCCCTCAGGGGAATCAGCCTCTCGGCGATGGCCTCGGCCGTCAATCCGTCTCCATAGAGGGCGCGGTCGAGGCCAAAGGCGCCGCTCGCCGTTCGGCGCAGCGTCTTGACGTGCCCACAGGTGCCGAGCGCCCGTGCCACGTCCCGTGCGAGCGAGCGCACGTAGAAGCCCTTGCCGCAATGCAGGCTGAGAGTGAGCTCCGTCGGCCCCACCGCATCCACCGTAGCGCCGTGGAGCTCGACCTCGCGCACCGGGGCCTGCACGTCCTCGCCCTGTCGCGTTCGACGATGAAGCGGGCGACCGCCCACCTTGATGGCGCTGAGCTTGGGCGCTTCTTGGGGGTGCCGTCCGATGAACGCTTGCAGCGCTTGCTCCACCATCGCCACATCTAGGCGAGGCACTTCGCGCGTCTCGGTCACCTCGCCATCGGCGTCGAGCGAATCGGTTTCTGCGCCGAGCGCGATCGTCACCTCGTAGCGCTTGTCGTCTGCTTGGAGATGCGAAACGAGCTTCGTGCCCTCCCCGACCGCAACCACGAGCACCCCGGTCGCAAGGGGATCGAGGGTGCCGGCGTGCCCGACTGATTTCTGCTTCAGTGCACGGCGCACCCGCTGCACGACGTCGTGCGAGGTGCACCCCGTGGGCTTGTCCACGATCACGAGACCGTTCATGCGAAGTATTTAGCGAGCTCCGCACGGAGGCGCTGGTCGGCTTCATCGATGGTGATGGGGAGCTGCGTTGCGGCGGCCGCCCGGTGTCCTCCACCGTCGAGCGCGGCCGCGACGATCGAGACGTCGAAGTCGCCGCTCGATCGAAGGCTGATCTTCGTCTCGAGGTGCGTGCCGGACGCATCGCGGATCTCCCACTCCCAGAGCAACGCGCCGACCTCGACCCCCTCGACGCGTCGCGCGTAGTTGACCATGCCCTCGACCATGTCGTCGTCGGCGCCGCAAATCTCGAGCATCTCCCGTGTGACCCGCATGATGGCCACGCGATTGTCGAACGAGGTTTCGAGCGTCGCGATGATCGCCGAGAGCAGGCGAAGGCGTGCCGTCTCCCACCGCTCGAACAACTGATAGGCGACGTGCCAAGGGTCGACCCCTGCCTCGAGGAGCCGCGCGCCCAAGCGCAAAGTCTCCGGGCGCGTCGTTGCATAGCGGAACCCACCGGTGTCCGAGACGATCGCTGCGTAGATCGGCGTCGCTGCGCCTTCCGGAATCGCGTCCAAGCCGAGCTCTTCGATCAAGCGGACCACGACTTCACCGGTCGCCGCCGCACTGGTGTCGCGAACCACGACGTCCCCGATGTCGTCGTGTGCATGGTGGTGGTCCACCACCACGACGGGTCCGGTCACTTCCGGTGGCGGGAACTTCGGCGGGATCAACGCCTTGGCCGCGATGTCCATGATCCACGTGGCGTCAAAGCGCGTGCCTTCGGGCACCTCGGAGATGCCCTGCTCTCCCGCCATCAGGAACTGAAGCGAGTCGGGGATCGATTCGGGCATGAACAGAGTCGCCTCTTTGCCGATCGCGCGGAGCGCCTTGATCAAGCCCAAGGCGGAACCGAGCGAATCGGCGTCTGGCCGCCGGTGGCAGGCGACCAGGAATCGTTTCCCGTTTCGAGCAATTTCGATGGCCTGGTCGATCACTTCGATTCCTCACTGATCTCGTCGAGGATGGATTCGATGCGGAGCCCCGAATCGACCACGTCATCCCAGTAGAACTGCAGCGCCGGGACGTGCCGAAGCTGGAGCCGATGACCGAGCTCTCTTCGCAAGAAGCCGGAGGCCCGCCCGAGCGCCTCGACCACCGCCTCCTGGCGCTTGGTATCGATCTCCTCGAGCACACGCACATAGACTCGGGCAATGCTCAGGTCGTCCGGCATGCGCACCGCAGAGACGACGACGTCCTTGGCCGCGGGGTCCCGAACGCTCCCGCGCAGCAGAAGATCCATGATCTCGCTTCGGATGCGCTCGGCGACGCGGTCTGCTCTTCGAAAACCCTTCTGCGACATGACTCAGTCTGCCTAGCCTCCGAGCTCACCAATGGACACGAGCTCGGTCGAACGGTCCATCACGACCGCATCGGCTGCACCCTCCACGAACGACGCGATCGAGTCGAGCATCGCGTTGGCGTGCCGCCGGTCGCCAGACACCACGGCGAATCCGAGCACTGCCTGGCGGTGTACATCCTGATGCCCGACTTCGGCCGCGGACACGTTGAACTTGTTCGAAGTCCGATCGAGCACCCTACGGACGATCGAGCGTTTGGCCTTCAGCGAGGTCACACCCGGCAGTGAAAGCGAAATCTGGCAAACGCCAACGACCATGTTTCGACCTCTGAGCGGCTAGCTCATTCGAGGGTCGCCTCGACCTGCTTCTCTTCGTAGCACTCGATGACGTCCTTCTCTTTTACGTCGTTGAAGCCCTGGAGGCCGATGCCGCATTCCATGCCGGACTGCACCTCCTTGGCGTCCTCCTTGAAGCGGCGAAGCGAGCCGAGGGGGCCGTCCCATACGACTACACCGTCGCGCACGAGGCGTGCGCGGGCGCCACGATTGATCTTGCCCTCGAGGACCATGCAACCAGCGATGGTGCCGATCTTCGGGATGCCGAATGTCTGCCGAACCTCCGCCTTGCCGAGGTCCGCTTGAACGACCGTCGGCGCGAGGAGGCCCTTCATGGCCGCCTTCACATCATCGATGGCCTCGTAGATGACGTTATAGGTGCGAATTTCGACGCCTTCTTTCTTGGCGGTCGAAGAAGCCTTGCCCTGAGGGCGGACGTTGAAGCCGAGCACGATGGCTTGCGATGCGGTTGCGAGCATGACGTCGTTCTCGGTGATACCCCCGACGCCCGTGTGAATGACGTTGACCTTGACCTTCTCGGTCGCGAGATCGGTGAGAGAGCTTTGCAGGGCCTCGACAGAGCCTTGGACGTCGGCCTTGACGACGAGGCGCAGCTCCTGGACGTCTCCGGTCTGCATGAGTGCCTGAAGCTGGTCGAGCCCGCGGAGGCCGCCCACCGGGCCTGCGGCTTGCTGGCCGGGCT
>JBATLA010000671.1:0-5986 GCA_049669945.1 Polyangiales bacterium
GCTCGACGCACAGCTCGCCGTGAAGATCGGCTGGACGTGGTTGGCGAGCGAGACGGTGGTGTCGCCGCACTGGCACTGGCCGTCTATGCAGGAAGAGCCCGTGCCGCACAGGTTTCCGCAGGTGCCGCAGTGCTCCGGATCGGTCGAGAGGTTGACGCAAGCGCCGCTACATTCGGCCAAGCCGCCGCAGTCGGAGGCGCATCGCCCGTCGAGGCAGAATAAATCGCCGCAGTCGGCGCCGCAGGCCCCGCAGTTCGCTTGGTCGCTCGAGAGATCGACGCAACTCGCATTGCAAAGCGACTCGCTGCCCGGGCAGGTGCATGTGCCATCGGTGCAAGACGCGGTCGCAGGGCACGCGTTTCCGCAGGTGCCGCAATTGCCAGGATCGGTGGCGAGGTCGATGCACAGCTGAGCAGCGCCGCAAGTCTCACAAGCACCCGCGGGGTCGAGCCCGTCGATCCAAGCGGCGATGCAGTCGATCGTTTCGTTTGGCAGCGGGACGCCGAGCGGCATCTGTGCGCCACAGCCGGTGCCGCGAAGCTTGTCGATGAGATAGGAGCTCGCAGCGTCACCGGGAACCACTCGGACCTCGGCATCGCAGAGCGCAGCCTCTTTGCCGAAGAGCTCGAGCTCGAGAGCGCTCGCCTGCAAGTCGAGGCCACCGGCGCGGTCGTTCGAGCCGTGACAGCCGGCATCGACGCAGCTCACATCGAAGACTTGCGACGCCACCTCGTCGATGCTCGTCGGGCACGCCGGGCCCGAGCGCGGGTCTGGCTCTCCTTGATTTCCCACTTCGCCGCTGCACGCGACGAGAAGCGCCATCGATACGAGCGCAATCCGTGCTCGGAACATCAGCCAACCCCCCTCCTGACAAGCTAGCAATAACGGTCGGCGGGACCCAAATCGGCGAATGCTGGAGCGTCCGTCGGTGCAGGCGAGCTGGCCCCCACACTGGCGGGAAACGCCTCGAGGTTTCTGTAGCTAACGACGATCGGCGGGAATCAGCATCGAGAGCGGGCTGCGGTAGTAGCGATCGAACTCTTCCGGGTCGAGCGCGAGTAGCAGCGGGATGACGGCTTCCTCCTCGACGTTGAGGTGGGCGTCGAGTGTGCGATCGTGGGCTTGTAGCGCGCGGAGGACCGCGTTGTCGGTGGGGCTTTCGGTGGAATCGACCGGATCGGCCGGATCGGCCGGATCGGCGGGCCGCGCCAAGGAGCGAAAGGCTTCGGCGACCTCGTCGGCGCGGGCATGAAGCTCGCTGTGGCCGGTGCGCGCCTCGTCCAGCGAAACCTGCCAGCGATACTCGAGGTATGGGTAGAGCTTGCGTTCTTCGTATGCTTCGTGGCTTCGCATCGCCGCAATCCAGCGATCGAACAGAGAATGCAAGCCCACGAACTTTTCGCTGGCGGCTCGGTCGACCAGGAAGCTGCTCACCCTGCGAAAATTCGCATGGGAGCCGAGGAGGAGTGCTTGCGAACGAAACCGAGGGTGCGCCGTCCAATCCTCGCGTGGGATCTTCGGCACTGCGACGGCGGCGGCGTTCATGGTGGCTCCTTTCCTGAAAGGGGTCGGGAACCTGTGTCCGGGCGGAGAAGCGTCAAGGCTTAGGGTGGAGCGGGGGGCGCGACTACGGAGAGCCGGAGAGGGTCGCTCTGATGACCTCGAGGGACACGCACGGCCGGTCTTCGGCGGCCGCTGCTGCGCGCTCTACGTCGCAACCATCAGGACCAAGTGGAAACTCTACGCCTGTTCTTTGCTCGATTCGTATCTCGAGCACCCCATCGCTCGGCGAGCTGAGGCTCGCGCTTTCGAAGGTACCCGTGCATTGATCTGTCGATTCAGAGAAGAACGACGAGCTCGTCCACCCATTCGAATCACCGCCATCCGCAAAGCTCCATCCACCGGTTACCACCATGGCGGGGTCCGCGGATCTGGTCTGGCACTCCGATAGGTTGGGACAACGCTGAGCGCGCAAGTAAGACGAGAACAAGAAACTCTCGATACGCACGAAGAACATCATCTGGCTCTGCTGCTCGAGGATGGACGGACCCTCTTCGTCGCAGCTGCCATCGTTCTTCGTCCAGGTCTCGATCTCGTAGACGCCTGCAAACTCAGTCGACGCTTCGTCCTCTCCACATCCAGCGGAGGAGGCAAGCAAGGGGAGCAGTGTGAGAATCGCGGTGATGCGCATCCGGGCATGATATGCCGCAGCTCGATCTCGGCCATGTTTCCCGCCTGCGGTCCTTACGAGAGCTCGGGGTCTTATTAGCCATGTGCCGCCCGCGGGGCGTGATCCAGTAGGGACGCTCGGGACGGACACAAGAGCGACATCCAAAGAGCGCCGCGCGCGTGCTTTCGTCAGGACCCGGCGGGTTGCGCGGCCTCTGGGGCTTGGTGCGCTGAGGCAGCCTCGAGGCCTACGAGTTGGCGACTCAGTTCGTCGAGTCGTTGTGCCATCTCGTCGTCGTGGGCGTGGGGATTTGGGGATTCGAGTGGCCAGCCGCCGGCGTTCTTGGATTTGTCGCGGTAGGTGCCGGTTTGGCTGTAGTAGGCGCCTGGGTGATCTGCGACGTCGGGAGCGAGCGCGGCGTAGAGGGTGGTTTGGGTACCCTCCCACGGCTCGACCATGCCCATCATGCTGAGGATCGGCCGCATCACGTAGTCTTGGATCCACCCGGGCATCGTGTGACGCATGAGCTGCGTCCTGACCCAGCCCGGATGAACGCTCACCGCGGTGACTCCAGTTCCCTCGAGACGCTTCGCCAGCTGCTTGGCGTGGAGGAGGTTTGCCAACTTGGACTGCGCGTAGGAGACCCAGCCTTCGTACTTGCGATTTTCGAAATGCAGATCGTCGAGAACGATGACGCCTTCACGGCCCATCGCCTTGTCGTGGTAGCAGCTCGAGACCGCGACCACGCGCGCGGGCGCGCTCTTCTTGAGGGTGTCGAGGAGGAGCTCCGTCAGGAGAAAATGGCCGAGATGGTTGACGCCGATCTGGGTCTCGAATCCGTCCACCGTTTTGCCTTGAGGGGTATTCATGACACCTGCGTTGTTGATCAAGAGGTGAAGGGAATCGTGATCTCTGAGATAGCCGTTGGCGAAGGCGTGCACGGAGCTCAGGTCGCCGAGATCGAGTTTGCGCACTTCGAGATCGGCGTTCGGGACTTCGGCGCGAATCTCGTCGGCCCGCGCCCTACCCTCCGCCTCGTTTCGGCATGCGAGCGTCACCGAGGCTCCTTGCTTGGCGAGCTGTTTGGCGGTGACGAAGCCGATGCCGGAGTTGGCGCCAGTCACGATTGCACGGCGGCCGTGGAGATCTTGGTTGAGGATTTCGAGGGGGCACATGAGGGGTTTCGGCATGAGGGGGTTCTAGCGACGAGGCCTGTGGGGTCAATGGGAGTTGAGGAACTCGGAGATGAGCTTGGCGACTCGTTCTGGGTCGTCTTCTTGGAGGAAGTGGCCGCTTTTTGGGAGGGCGGTGAGCTCGGCTTCGGGGTGGGCGCGTTTTAGGCGTTGCATGGTTTTGGAGACGTCGGGGAGGACGCGGTCTTGTTCGCCGTAGATGAGGCGGATGGAGGTTGGATAGCTGGGGAGCTCGCGGGCGATTTTGGCGAGGCCGCGGGTGCCGAGGCCGCTGCCCGCTTTGATGAGGGCTTTGCGCGCGGCGGGGCTTTCGAATGGGGCGGTGTATGGGGTGAGGACTTCGCGGTTGAGGCGGGCTGTGTTCGCGACGCCGAACTGCATGGCGCCTACGATGCCCTTGGGGCTCACGAGGAAGTCGCGGAGGCCGGGGGTTTTCATGGCGATTAGGAAGAGCTTCACCGCCCAGGAAGTCTCCGGGTAGACCAGGGTGTTGAGGATGATGAGCTTCGGGACGCGGCCGGGGTGGCGGAGCGCCCAGTACAAGCCGACGGGGCCGCCGAGGTCGTGCACGCAGAGCTGCGTGTCGCCGATGTCGAGCGCGTCGAGGAAGCCGTCGAGCACGTCGGCGAAGAACTCGTAGTCGTAGCGGACGTCGAGGGGTTTGTCGGAGAGGCCGTAGCCTGGGAGGTCGAGCGCGATGGCGCGGTGGGTTTTGGCGAGTTGGGGGAGGATGTTGCGGTAGAGGTGGCTGCTTGTTGGGAAGCCGTGGAGGAGGAGAATGGGGGGGACGTTCGGATCGGGGGCGCCTGCTTCGAGGTAGTGGAGGCGGAGGGAGTTGACCTCTGTGTAGTGGCTAGACGGCTCGGTCATCGGGTGATGATGCCGGCTTCCGAGGCCTTCGTCACTCGAAGGTTTATGGTATTACGATCGGCGACTCGACTCACGGCGAGACCCCCATGAAGGCCATACTCGATAAGCTCGCGGACCGTGTGCTCTCACGCCTCGGTCTTGCACTGGATTTCTCTCTCGACCTGCGTGAGAGCTTCTTCAGTGAGATCACTCGGACTCTGTATCTCGGCGCCCGACCGAACGCAGAGCGCGTTCAGGAGCTGAAGGGGGCAGGAGTCACCCATGTCGTGAGCTGCCTGATGGAGGATGACCGTTCGGAGATGGCGTTCTTACAGCAGGACTTTGATCATCTGTTTCTCGGTGTCCACGATGGAATGGATCAGGATATCGGAGGGACGTTTTCGCAGTTCTTCGAGTTCGCGGCGGCTGCAACGGCCAGTGATCCGAAGGCCAAGTTGTTCGTGCATTGCGAAGTCGGCGTCAGTCGCTCCGCGACGCTCGCCATCGCCTGGCTGATGAAAACGGAGGGCATGAGTTTCTTTGATGCTCTCTGTCGAGTTCGAGCGAAGCGGTTTCAAGTCCTTCCCAATATCGGCTTCGCGTCGCAGCTCCAACGACTCGAACATGAATTGCAGCCGCACTCAGTGAGCAGCGTCCCCTCGTCCTTGGCTCAGTACCTTCACCGGGTATGCAACGCTCCGGTGGAGATCGAGGTGCTTCAGTCCGCGCTCGAACGGCACCGCTACGATGCCCCAGCCGCGCTCAGGATGATTTTTGATGGCGACATTCCCAGGGTCGTCCAAGGCGTTCGCGCGTGGTGAAGCTAGCGCGCTAGCTCGGCGAGGCGCTTGATCTCTAGGAGCATCTTACGGCTCATCACGAATGTGATGGGTTCGATGGGGTAGCGTCCGAAAGCGAGGCGGGTTGCCCACCCCGGCGAAAAATCACTGCGGCCACGGGTGAGGAGTCGACTCTTGCCGGCTGATCCGGGCCGGACGATGAGCTGCCAGGTCGAAACCCCCCAGCTTTGCTCGGCGGCGACATCTGCCGGGGAGCCGAAGAGAACCAGCGCGTGCGGCGGGTCGACGATTTCGATCCGCAGAGGCGGTGCCGTCGGATGCAGGTAGACCTTTTGCCCGACCTTGGGATGCTGATGCTCGGGGAGGAGCTCGGTGGTGTTGCGGATCCTGCAACCGAGCAAGTTCTCCAGCGTCTGATAGCTGTAGAAGCCGCCGCGCCGCTGTCCGATTTGCGCGATCCAGGGCCAGACCGCCTCGGGCGGGGCAGCGACGTCGATGCCGAGTGTGTAAGACCACTTCGGGTTTGGAACCAGCTCGTCGCCGGGAAGTGGATCGGTGGCCTCGGTCCCCCGTGTGCCCCAGTGCAGGCGCTTGCGCCCGACGAAGGGAGTCGCGACCAGGTGCCAGGCGATGAGGCCGGCGCCTTCGAGAGCAGCAAGAACCCCGACGCCCGGGGGACGTGTGTTTGTTGCCATGGGCGCTCCTCGCTGGACACTCTGTCCCATTGGGCCGGTGAGCGCTTCCGTGAAGCCTTCTAGGGTACGTTCGAGCGCACAAGGCGTGGGCTAGTTGAAGAGGGTTCGTTCGCGGTGGTGGATGCGCATGATGGGGTGGCGGCCTAGGAGCCAGGTGGGGTTGTTGCCTGGGGGGAGGATCTTCAAGCGGCCGCCGTGTTGGCCTTGCAGGTGGCAGAAGGCGCAAGGGCTTGTGAGGTTCTCGGGGGCGTCGGTGCCGCCTTTGGCGCGGTACTGCAC
>JBATLA010000672.1:0-5397 GCA_049669945.1 Polyangiales bacterium
ATCCGGCCGTTCCTCCGGTGCCGCCAGGAGCGCCCGGCTCGCTCCCGCAAGCCACGGTGAAGGCGAGTAGGAAGAGCGCTGCAAGACGGGCCATAGGCACACTATAGCAGCGCCGGCGTCGACGTCAGCGAATGGGCGTCACAGCACAGGGACACGACGCGATCAAATACGTATTCGACCAGAACAATTGCGTAACTCCGTAGCGGTCTGGCTCTCGCTACTTCTTGGGGAAATAAAGGCTGACGGTCTCGGCGATGCAGCCGGGGCGGTCTTCGCCTTCGATCTCGACTGTCACGCGCACGACCGACAGGATGCCGCCCTTGGATTCCTCGACGGATACGACTTCGGCGCCTCCGCGAACACGCGCGCCAACCTTCACGGCGTTTGGAAACCTGACCTTGTTCGTGCCGTAGTTCACCGCGAACTCGAACCCCCGGACCTCGAAAATCTCGGGCATGAACGAGCTCACGAGGGATAGCGTCAGGTACCCGTGCGCAATCGTCGCTCCAAAGGGTCCCGTCTTCGCCCGTTCAACATCGACGTGAATCCATTGATGGTCGTTGGTCGCATCCGCGAACTTATCGACGCGATCTTGCTCCATGGTCAACCAAGGGCTGTACCCGAGGTGCTTTCCGACGGCGGCCTTCAGGTCGTGGGGGGATTTGAAAATCGTTGCAGGCATGAGTCCGGCACGATACCGCGTCCCAGCGCCAGCGCCAGCGCCAGCGCCAGCGCCAGCGTCAGGTCATGGCAGGATCGATCGCGGTCTTGGCCGCGTTCATTGCCGTCACTCCACCCGATACGATGAACGCCATGAACTCAGCGCCGTCAGCGTCGAGGGGGCGTACCCGCTCCTTCGGCACCACGATCAGGTTGCCGGCGAAGTTGTACGACTCCGGGAGGTAGACCGACACGTGCCCGGCGAGTTGGGGGTCGTCGAAACGCTCGGCCGTCAGGAACCCAAGTGCCTTCCACCCGTGCGCGTTCATCTCCACCACGACGGGCTTGTCGAACTTACGCTTGCTCCCCACGAACGCCCCGAACAGGTCCCGGAGTGCGTTGTAGAGAATCCGGATCAATGGCACGCGTTGCATACCGGCCTCGAGCCACTCGAGGAGCTTGTTGCCGACGACGTTGCCCGTGAGGTAGCCGATGATTGTGATGCCGACGGCCGCTATCACGATTCCAAGCCCCGGGATTCGCGTGTCGAGCCACGTATCGAGCGTCGTGACCGTGAAGACGACGACCCAGATGGTGATGGCGACCGGTGCAAGGACCAACAGCCCCTGCGCGAAGCTTCTCGTCAGCGTTCTCATGCGATTCTCCTATCACCAGGTTGCGTAGAGCGCATTTGCAGCCACAACGCGCGTCGTGCCCGTCCTCTTCCCGCAATGGCAAAGGCTCACGCCTGGCATTCGCCACATGCTGACGGGGACACTCTTTTTCAGCGCAATGAGCGTCTTCGCCAAGCTCGCTGGCGAACGATTGCCGACGATGGAGCTCGTGCTCGCCCGCGTGATCGTCACCCTCGTGATGTGTTGGTGGGCGTTTCGCAGTCTCCCGATCTCGCCGTGGGGGAACAACAAGAAGCTTCTGCTCATGCGCGGATTTGCCGGCTTCATGGGTCTGAGCTGCTACTTCTACGCAATCAACCACCTGCCGCTTGCCGATGCGACGGTGATTCAGTTCTGCAACCCGATGCTCGCGGCGCTGATCGCCGTCTACGCGCTTCGGGAGCCCCTGCGCGGCACCGATGTCGTTGCGACCGTCCTCAGCATGGTTGGCGTCGTCCTCGTTGCGCAGCCCACCTTCTTGTTCGCCGCGGGCACTCCGCTCGATCCGGTGGCCGTCGTCATAGGTGTCGTCGGCGCGGTGTTCTCCGCTGTCGCGTACGTCGTGATCCGACGCCTCGGCGCCACGGAGCACCACATGGTCGTCGTCCTCTACTTCCCACTGGTGACTGGCCCCGCGTCGCTTCCGCTGTTGTCGCTCGAGGGCGTCGTGATGCCCCAGGGCATCGAGTGGCTATTTCTCCTCGGCATCGGCGTGGCGGCCCAGCTCGGTCAGATCGAGATCACCAAGGGCTTCAAGCTCGAAACCGCAGGCCGCGCTTCCTCCGTGACGTACCTACAGATCGTCCTCGCCTACACCTGGGGTGTCCTGCTCTTCGGCGAGTACCCAAACGCCCTGAGCATCGTCGGTGCCGTCCTGGTCGTATTGGGTGTCTTCAGCGTCACCCGTCGAGCAACGCCCTAGAGAATCGGGTCGAACAAGCCCGGGTCGACGCCCAGAGCCTCGAGGTTCTCCGCGCCCTCGACGTCGGTGATGAAGGTCATCAGGCGGCCCCATCCTTCGTGCTCGGTCGAAACTTTCGCGCCGGTACTGAGCTCCTTCCAGCCTTCCCAAGTGACCTCAATGCCACCAACGGGAATGATCTGAACCCACATGCGCCAGGCGGCGGGCAGGCTGTCTGCGCCCGGGATCCACAGGTACGCGTCGCCCGGGGTCACGCCGCCCGACGTGTAGCTCACGAGCAAGGCATCGCGACCGTCGTCGAGCTCCACGAGGGAACGCTCGACCCCCGGGTCGAAGAACTTCACCACCGGGTTGAGCCAGAACGAATCGTTGACCCAGTACGCGTACGCGGCTTTCAGGGCTTCCCGTGCGTCTTCGGGGCTCTGTTCTTCGCCTTCGCTCCACACCCGGCCGGTCTGGTCGGCGGTGCGAAACAGCGCGCGCGTTTCTCCCCACTCGATCTCCACCAATCCGCGGGCGCGATCCCATACGTAGTGATGCCGTTCGAAGAACGTCCAGCGGACTGCGCCGGTGCGGTCCCACGCTTCCTTGTCGACCGAGGCTTCCATCGAACGGGCCAGGGCGTCGGCCTCCGGGCCTGGGGCGCCCTCCGGCCGCGGGTCGTTCATCGCATAGACGGTGACCATCACGGCCACGATGCCGAGGATCAAGATCGCCCCCAGGATTTGAAACGCGCGCATCATGACGAGCCAGTGGAGCCTACACTGTGCAGGGCGGGCACAAAAGCGCTATGAGTCCCGCATGGCCCATTCGCATGGACATCACGGCGGCTCGAACGGCGCGCCTCAGATCGACACACGGGAGCGCGGTGCCCCTAAAGACGGGGAGCCGCAGCTCATGGATCGGCGGCTTTTCATGCAGCTGCTCGTCTTCCAGATGCCGACCGGGACGTCGATTTCGGCCAATCAGAAGGCCCTGCTGGGTGCTCTGAGAGAAGCCAACGTTCCGGCGGTCGTCTACGCCGATGCCAACGACCCGCGCGGCGTTGCGCTGCTGACCTTCGGCGAAGACCCGGCGCTCTTCGTCGACTCCGTGCGACCATTGTTCGAAGAGGCGCCGATGCGCGATTGGACCTTGCGCCCCGAGCTCACGATGATTGGCCGCACGTACAGCAGTGGCTACGAGCAGGACCTCGAGTTCTGGCTTCTCGATCGCCCGCGGCAGACCGTGCTCAATGAGCAATGGAACTGGGCGGTGTGGTACCCGCTTCGCCGCACGGGCGCGTTCGAGCAGCTCGAGCCGAAAGAGAAGGGCGGCATCCTTCGTGAGCACGCCACGATCGGGCGCGCGTACGGCGAGCAGGATCTTGCGCATGACGTGCGTCTCGCGTGCCACGGTCTCGACACGAACGACAACGAGTTCTTGATCGGATTGATCGGCTCTGAGCTTCATCCGCTTTCGCACGTCGTGCAGTCGATGCGCGGCACCGTGCAAACGTCTCAGTACATTCAACAGATGGGGCCGTTTTTCGTCGGCCGTGCGATCGGCCGGAACCCAGGCCCCCAGAAGTGAGCGCTCATGCCTGGTAGCACCTTCGGCCAAGCCTTCCGCGTGACCACGGCGGGCGAAAGCCACGGCCCAGCCAACGTGGTGATCATCGACGGATGTCCGCCGGGGCTTCCCCTTTCCGAGGAAGACCTGGTGCCGGACCTCGAGCGGCGGCGCCCGGGCCAAAGTAAGATCGTCACGCAACGAAAAGAGCCAGACGCCCCAGAGATCCTTGCTGGCGTGTTCGAGGGCGAGACGACCGGCACGCCGATCGCGATCATCGTCCGCAACGAGGACCAGCGCTCGCGCGATTACTCCAACATCAAAGACGTGTACCGCCCTGGGCACGCCGACTACACGTTCGATGCGAAGTTCGGCCGCCGCGACTACCGCGGAGGCGGGAGAAGCAGCGCGCGTGAGACCGTAGCACGGGTTGCTGCAGGAGCCGTGGCCAAGAAACTCTTGGCGCATGCGTTCGGAGGCGAGGTGCTCGGCTACGTCACCCAAGTCGGAGACATCCACGCCACCGTGCCCGAGAGTGTCACACTCGACCAGGTCGAGACGCTACCGGATGGTTCGCCCAACATCGTCCGATGCCCAGACTCGGTAGCCGCCGCGCAGATGGTCACCCTCATTGCCAAGATGCGAAAAGACCAAGACTCGATCGGCGGCGTCGCGGAAATCATCGCGCGCAACGTGCCTGCGGGGCTCGGCGAGCCGGTGTTCGACAAGCTCAAAGCCGACCTCGGGAAGGCGTTGTTCAGTTTGCCCGCGGTGCTCGGCGTCGAATACGGCGCGGGGTTCTCCGTGGCGACCGCGCGCGGCAGCGAGAACAACGATCCGTTCGAGACGGACGCAGGAGGCACCATACGCACGCGCAGCAATCGTCATGGAGGCATGCTGGGCGGTATCTCGAGCGGAATGCCCATCCTGCTTCGTGCGGCGATCAAGCCCACAAGCAGTCTGCCGCGCGCACAGGACACCGTGACGTCGAGCGGGGATGCGACGACAATCCGTACGACCGGTCGTCATGACCCGTGCCTGCTGCCGCGTTTCGTGCCGATGGGTGAGGCGATGGTCGCGATGGTGCTCGCGGATCACTGGTTGCGCTGGCGAGCGATTCGCGACTAGCGCGCGAAGTTCCAAGCGATGATCGCGATGGCCGCCGTGACGAGCACCGCGGTCCAAAGCAGGCTGTTGCTCCTGCCCTCGTTGGAGCTCTCCGAACCGATCGCGCGCCGAAAGCCACTCACCATGTTGCCCATCACGCCGTGCGTTTGGGTGTGGCCAACGGTGTTGCGGGAAGGGCCGCCCCGCTTCTCTCGCTTCTTGTGACTTGCGCTCTTCTTCTGGTACCGCTTCGACATTGCCTGCATCCTATCCGGGATCGTCGCTCGCGTGAATGGGTTTCGTGGGGGGTGCGAGGGTGTAGTGCGGAATGGGTTGTCGGTCCCTTCGACACCTCTGGTGTTCTCGCTCACAACTTGCCAGCAATCCGGGCTGTGCATCCGGGTCACGGTGCCCGAGCCAGCGGCGCTTGGCTCGCTCCGCCGACGGGTCGACCAGGGCTTCGAGCGCGAGGGCCCGGCTCCG